>NZ_JBHSCH010000201.1:0-501 GCF_042651065.1 Teichococcus aestuarii | reverse complement strand
GCGAATGGTAATATTTAGCAACCTCCAAGAATTGAAATAATTCATCTTTTTCAAGAAACTTTTTGTGTATCTCAATATCCTCTAATTCTTCCACACTTACTTTCTTTTTAGGTCGTTTAATACCCTCATTAGGCAATATTTTTATTAATCGCATTTCATACGCATACTTAAATATCATATTTGTAGAGGCTACGATACTATCAACATAATTCTTGCTATACTGAGCGCTCATATCGTCCACGAAGCGCTGATAATCATGTTTCTTGATAGTTTGTATTGGTTTATTATTAAATCGCTCTATGGCGTGCTGTATGGCTTTCTCACGTGCTCTGACACTACTTACTTTTACATCATTAGCATATTGTTTAATCCAATCATCAGCTACCTGTTTGAATGTGCTAGAAGAAGGTGCGATATAGTCATCATTTCTTAATTGGCGTTCAATCATTTCAGCTTGATGTTTAGCGTCTGATTTACGTTTAAATCCAGTCTTAGATATGT
>NZ_JBHSCH010000200.1:0-511 GCF_042651065.1 Teichococcus aestuarii | reverse complement strand
GGTTTCTTCAATAACTTTCTGGTTACGCCGTTGTGCGGAACAGTCACGCTCGCCCAGCGCCAGTACATTGCCCTGACCATCGCCAAATACCTGCACTTCAATATGGCGTGCGCGGGCAATAAATTTCTCCAGGAAAACGCCGTCATCGGCAAAGTTATTGCCTGCCAGGCGTTTTACCCGTTCAAAGGCGGCCTGCAGTTCACCGGCATCATTGCAGCGCTGCATACCAATACCACCGCCACCTGCTGTGCTTTTCAGCATAACCGGGTAGCCAATTGCCAGCGCCGTCTGGAGTGCGGCGTCACAGTCCGTCAGTAATCCACTGCCGGGTAACAGCGGAACCTGCTGCTGTTGTGCCAGTTCGCGCGCCCGGTGTTTCAGGCCAAAGGCGGCCATTTGCTCTGTGGTAGGGCCAAGAAACCGCACACCAGCGGCAGCGCAGGCGGCAACAAATGTGGCATTTTCACTTAAAAAACCGTAACCAGGATGCACCGCCTGAGCGCCACTTTCA
>NZ_JBHSCH010000199.1:0-515 GCF_042651065.1 Teichococcus aestuarii | reverse complement strand
CTTCACCAGAACCAGCGGGAAGGTACGGAAAGATATTCACAAAATCCTGCCGCAGGCCAAATGTCCGTCATTCACCGACAGCGCCGGCAAGCGCTGGTTCGATATCGGGCAGGGTGCCTGGCTGAGTGGCGACGACGTGAAGGCGGATATCAGCCAGTATGACCTAAAAAATCGGGGGTTCTCAGCGTTTGAGCAGCCCGCCACAGCCAGTATGGAGAAATCCCTGCATGAGAACTGGGTGAAATCGGCGTTTAACCATCTTTCTGAATGGGTGCGGCCAGAGCGTGGTATTCGTGAGAAGCAGGTGTCGAATTATTATCAGGCGCTGATCCGTAAGATGGATCTGAACCATGATGGCGAACTGTCCGGATGGGAGCTGCATCAGGCCCTGCAGTACCCGGAGATGGATGTGAGGGATCTGGTTGCCGGTCTGGTCATCAGACACGACAGCGAGTGGTCTGGCGGCAGCAGCCATCTGCGCTGGACGGACTACCTGAAACACATGGATTTGCTGC
>NZ_JBHSCH010000198.1:0-795 GCF_042651065.1 Teichococcus aestuarii | reverse complement strand
GCCACGCCCGGCCAGACGGCCCCGGCGGCCGCGCGCCAGCTGCGCCCGGCCCAGCGCCCAGGCGGCGAGGCCCACGGCCAGGCCGCCGGCCAGCGCCGCCGCCAGCCCTTCCGGCCCGACCTGCTGCGCCAGCACCCAGAGCAGCCACAGCGCGGCGGCATACATCGGGAAGGCCAGCAGCTCCTTCAGCCGCTCCATCCAGGCGCCGGGGCGGGGCAGCCGGTCGGCCAGCCCCGGGGCCAGGGCCAGCAGCGCGTAGGGCGCCGCCATGCCGAGCCCCATGGCGGCGAAGACGGCGAGGGTGGCGGCGGGCGGCATCAGCATGGCGGCGCCGATGGCGGCGGCCATGAAGGGGGCGCCGCGACGCCCGAGCCCAGCGCCACCGGCCCGCCGAGCTGGAACACGCCGGAGAGGTTCAGCCCCACCGCCAGCATCAGCCAGCCCATGCCGGCGACGAAGGCGGGCGCGGTGAACTGGAAGCCCCAGCCCGCCACCCCGCCGGCGGCGCGCAGCGCCATCATCACGCCCGCCAGCGCCAGGAAGGAGAGCACCACGCCGGCCGTGTAGCTCAGCGCATGGCCGCGCACCGCGCCGCGCGCCGCGCCGGAGAGGCGCGCCACCGCCATGGCCTTCATCGCCAGGATGGGGAAGACGCAGGGCATCAGGTTCAGGATCAGCCCGCCCAGCGCCGCCCAGAGCAGCGCCTGCCACAGCGGCAGCCCGGCGCCGAGGCCCGCCCCCGCGCCCGCGCCGGCCGCCGGCGGCGGCGCCGGGCCCGGCGCGGCGGCGAGGCGG
>NZ_JBHSCH010000197.1:0-520 GCF_042651065.1 Teichococcus aestuarii | reverse complement strand
GGAATCGCTAGTAATCGCGGATCAGCACGCCGCGGTGAATACGTTCCCGGGCCTTGTACACACCGCCCGTCACACCATGGGAGTTGGTTCCAAAAGAAGTAGGTAGCTTAACCTTCGGGAGGGCGCTTACCACTTTGTGATTCATGACTGGGGTGAAGTCGTAACAAGGTAGCCGTAGGGGAACCTGCGGCTGGATCACCTCCTTACCTTAGAGATACGGTCTTTTGCAGTGCTCACACAGATTGTCTGATGAAAAGAAAAACGGGCAGTAAAACTTCTGCAGGCTTGTAGCTCAGGTGGTTAGAGCGCACCCCTGATAAGGGTGAGGTCGGTGGTTCAAGTCCACTCAGGCCTACCAAATTCCCTTTCATACTGCGTTGCAAAAACGCTCGCATAGTTTACTATGCGTCGCCTTTTCGCGTCTTGTCTGAAAGCGAATTATCGGTATCAGAAAGTTGCCAAACGATGGGGCTATAGCTCAGCTGGGAGAGCGCCTGCTTTGCACGCAGGAGGTCTGCGG
>NZ_JBHSCH010000196.1:0-523 GCF_042651065.1 Teichococcus aestuarii | reverse complement strand
GGGCTGGGATACATGATGTACTCCGTTGATCGCATGACAGTTTCGTCAGCCATCAGCCTTATGGCCAGTGATTTTCATCTGGATCGTGCACAATCAGGTTTTCTGATGAGCTCCTTTTTTTATGGCTTCATCGGCTTCTTGTTTATTTCTGGCATTATCGCCGACAAACTCAGCGGCAAACCGGTTCTTATTCTGGGGTTAGTCATTTTCTCTCTTGCCACGATGAGCACCGGAATAGCAGGTAGCCTGACATCACTCCTCTTTTACCGGGTGATGACCGGGATAGGCGAAGGTGTCTTTTGGCCTGCCGCCTCTCTGGAAGTGGCCAATGTAACCACAGAGAAACAACGCACCACAGTCATGTCTCTCTACTGGATGGGCTACCCGATTGGCGGTTTTTTGGGTACCTGGCTTGGCGCCATGCTTGGCCCTGTCTTCGGCTGGCGAGTGGTTTTTTATGTGGCGGGCGGCATGAGTTTGCTGGTCGCTCTGGCCTATGCCATATTGGTAAAACTAAAAAGTC
>NZ_JBHSCH010000195.1:0-526 GCF_042651065.1 Teichococcus aestuarii | reverse complement strand
ACACCGATTACTGCGGCCGCCAGTTCATTCTCGCGTACTGAGGAGGTCATCTGTTGCTGTTGTTTACTGCGCCAGTTGTAGAGCCAGGATTCATACAGGCTGAGTTCACGGGCGGCGGCAGCAACACCGATGCGTTCAGCGAGTTTCAGGGCTTCATCGCGGAATTCGGGCGTGTACTGTTTACGGGCCGTTTTGCTGGTTGATGCTGGTTTTGTCATGAGTAATCACCTCTGGTTGAGAGTTTACTCACTTAGTTGCGTGTCCACTAATGGTGGGGAGGATCATATAACTCATTGTAGGCAGTAATTTTATATAAAAATTATTACTGAAAAAACTCACTATTAACAGGGGGAAGCCCTATTCCAGTAATATGATTGTCCAAAACAATCATGACGTGCTGCTACTGAAAGTATAGTCTTTCTATATATTCAATAAGAGTAAATGCATATGTCGGAGATGGAGTGCAATGTTCTGACATGGGGTTGTTATTTAATTTAATGGTAAAGAGTTCCTGCTCTGATCTTTG
>NZ_JBHSCH010000194.1:0-528 GCF_042651065.1 Teichococcus aestuarii | reverse complement strand
AAGATGAGTGTCTCGGGATTTATGGGATACCTGAAAGGAAAAAGCAGCCTGATGCTTTATGAGCAGTTTGGGGATTTGAAGTTCAAATACCGAAACAGGGAGTTTTGGTGCCGAGGATATTACGTTGATACGGTAGGGAAAAATACGGCCAGGATACAAGAATACATAAAGCACCAGCTTGCAGAGGATAAAATGGGGGAACAGCTGTCAATCCCTTATCCGGGCAGCCCGTTCACGGGCAGTAAGTAATCGTTAGATGCAAATGTCAGATCGCGGTGCGCCTGTTAGGGCGCGGCTGGTAACAGAGCCTTACAGGCGCATATGAAAAACCTCCGGCTATGCCGGAGGATATTTATTTTGTACCTCACTGGCCTGGCACGTTCCTCTGCCTGGCCGGGCAAAAATGCAGGGCGTTATCAGGCAACGCTCTTGTCTGAAGAGTCAGGAAGTTTGGGTACCAGGGTAACGGGCTTGCTGTCCAGCCGGGTAACCAGTAACTGATCAATGCGGAAGTTATCAATATCCACC
>NZ_JBHSCH010000193.1:0-531 GCF_042651065.1 Teichococcus aestuarii | reverse complement strand
GCCCAAATCACCAAAACGCACCTGCAGTGCGGTGATTGCAGTAAGGGCGGTGGTTTCTGTACGCAGCACACGCGGTCCTAACAGAATATCAGTAAACTGATAACGCGCAGTCATGGCAATCTCTTCTGCCGATAATCCACCTTCAGGCCCAATAAGCAACCGCACCCGTTCAACTGGCAGAGGGAGCGTATTGATACTGGCACTGGCGCGCGGGTGAAGATTGATCTTCAGTGCATCATCCTGTTCCTGGCACCAGGTTTCCAGGTTCATTACGGGACGTATTTCTGGAATCTGGTTGCGCCCACACTGTTCACAGGCGCCAATCGCAATTTTTTGCCATTGCTGCAGTTTTTTATTCAGGCGTTCTGCATCCAGTTTCACTCCACAACGTTCCGAGAACAGGGGGGTAATCACATTGACGCCCAGCTCAATGGATTTCTGAATAGTAAATTCCATTTTTTCGCCACGGGACATCACCTGGCCCAGATGTAAAAACAGTGGTGACTCACGGTTATCTGTTTCACTACCCAG
>NZ_JBHSCH010000192.1:0-536 GCF_042651065.1 Teichococcus aestuarii | reverse complement strand
GCAATTGTACAAAACATCATTTGAAACAACATAAATAATGAGAGAGGTATATGAGGACTCAAAGTTTTTGAAGTTTCAAAACCAACATGATGAAGACCCAAAAATTTCAAACCACCTATCCATTGATTACCTCCATCAAAACTTAAAGAGAAACCAATCATTATCCATATAAATGTGACAATGACAATGGCAACCATACTTTGCATTACAGTATTTAAAGCATTTTTTGATTGTACGAGTCCCCCATAAAAAAGGCTCAAACCTGGTGTCATTAACCATACTAATAGAGTACATAAAAATAGAAATATTGTATCATTCATATTCATACTTACCACTTCCTTTAAAAACATCATAATGAGTGTTTTTTTTAAAAGCAAAATTAGGTAAGGTCATGTTACACAGAATGTCACTTTAAGTTACATTGTATATATAAGCGTTGTACTAAAAACATATTATTTTCGTTACACTATGTTAGTAATGAGTATAATAAAAAGATAATCTTGATTTAGTTATCTCATTACAATAATAAATAAGCC
>NZ_JBHSCH010000191.1:0-538 GCF_042651065.1 Teichococcus aestuarii | reverse complement strand
CCTGGATTTCAGCGATCATTGCCCGTTCTTTTTCATCTGGCCCGGAAGTGAGAATAATAGGGAAACCTTGTTGTTGTAGTTCGCAAATGGTTTGCGCCATTTTTTCTTCACTCCAGCATTTGAAAAACCAACGAGAGGTCGGCTGGATAATGATATACGGCGCTGAAACATTCAGCGCTTTTAGTTTATTCTCGACGGCCTGCCAGGCGGTTGGGGGCCAGGCCATTTTGACATCACTGACTGTGGGAATAGCAAAAGGTGCAAAAATGGACAAATTCTGCTCTACAGTGTGCATTTTCTGGTGCCCGGAAACGGAGGCCAACTGGGTATGGCAACAGGACCAGATATGCCCTTTGCGCTTGTTGAAGCCGAAACCAATACGTACTGGCGCGCCGGTGAATCTTGTAACCAGAGCGCTACGCCACTGGTCTGCCAGGTTGAGTACCAGATCATAATGCTGCTTACGCAGTTGCTTTAGCAGTTGCCATTCTTTGGTAAGGTGTTGGCGAGTCCCCAGCTTTTTCCACTTCCGGTCAAT
>NZ_JBHSCH010000190.1:0-559 GCF_042651065.1 Teichococcus aestuarii | reverse complement strand
GCATGGCATCGGACAATGTGGTCTGAGAATTTGATTTTTTTGAGATCGACATACAGCTTTTCCTTTTCTGAATATCGATAGCATAGACCATCTAGAATATTTTTTCTAGAAATATTTTTCTAGATCTAGTTTATTCAGAAATTCGCAAAAGTGATGAATAATTTTTTACACAAAAAAGGTGAAAAAGTAAGCAGATGAAGCACTTAAATTACCCAAAAGCAATAGTTAATAATCATCATCTAAATACAACAAAAAACAACAGTTTACTGACACTTTTATACATTTTTTTGAAAATGTGTTTGTCTAACTAAGTTGTTGAATACATACTCCGACTTGGCACTGGTATTGATATAAATCAAATTTCAAGTGCTGAATAAACTATTATGAGGAGACTTTTAGTTTCGATTAATTGAATAGAATTAAAAACAGTTGATACATAATTGCAGTAAGAACGCGTCAATTTATCGACAGTTCAGTAATCTTCAACTTACATTTAATGCCAAACCTGGGGAGGCAAAATTATAATGAAAAAATTAGTAAAACATACGCTGGTAGCATC
>NZ_JBHSCH010000189.1:0-560 GCF_042651065.1 Teichococcus aestuarii | reverse complement strand
GGTTTTAACTCGCCAATTTGTTGCTGTTGTATTGAGTTCTGCTCAAGCAACTTTTCTTTTTCTTTCTGTTCTTCAATCCATTTCTCAGCACGTCTTACAGGATCTTCTATCATGTAACTTGCAACAGGTTGTTTGAGTTGTTTTTCCATTTCGTTAAATTTATTGATATACGCCATCTTGAAATCGTTATGACCTTGAATGTTGAACATATATAAAGTGAAACCATCTTTTGTTAGTAAATATTCTTTCAATTTTCTACCAGTACTATCTTTATATTCGTTAGGAATTATTACTGAACCCACATTTGGGCTGAGTAAAATTTTTTCTAAATCTCTAATTACATGAGCGTGTTTTTTTTCTAGTTCTTGAGCAATCACTCGACTAGAAACAACTGCTCCTAATTCTGAATTGTTTTCAATTTGTATTTTTTGTAATGTTTTCATTTGTTATCCTCCTTTAAGTTTTTTGGTGCTCTTTGTTACCATTTTGGTGACATCTAGGTAAAAAAATATCTTCCATATTTTTATTGAATAATTTTGAGATTATAAACATCTCATCTA
>NZ_JBHSCH010000188.1:0-569 GCF_042651065.1 Teichococcus aestuarii | reverse complement strand
GGTGGCGCGGCGCGGCGGCATCGGCTCGGCCGGGCGCGGCGGGGGCGCGGGGCTGCGCACGGGCGGCGGCGGCGGCAGCTCCAGGTCGCCACGGAGGGCAATGGCGCGCGGCTCGCCACCACGCTCGCCACCCCGCTCGCCACCACGGGGGGCACGCAGCTCGGGCGTGGCCTCGGGCAGCAGGCGCGGCAGGGCCTCGTCATCCTCCTCCTCCGCCTCGGGGCGGGGCGGGGCCGTAGGGGCGCGGCGGCCGGGCGGCGGCACCACCGGCATCTGGCGCGGCCCGCGCAGCGCGGCATGGGGCGGCGCCGATTCGGCGGCGGCGGCATCGGCGGCACGCAGCATGGCGGCCAGCTGCGGCGAGGGCGCCTCCGCCCGGCGGCGGGCCAGCATGCCGCCCATGGCGCGGAACGGCGCCGCCAGGCGGGTGCCGAGGCCGGGGCCGCGCTCGGCCTCATCCTCCACCTCCTCCCAGGGGGCGGCGTAGTTCGGCGGCGGGGCGGCGGGCGCTGGCACGGTGCGGCGCAGCACACGGCCGCCCATGCCAGCGCCGCCGCGCGCGGCGAGAT
>NZ_JBHSCH010000187.1:0-569 GCF_042651065.1 Teichococcus aestuarii | reverse complement strand
GGCTGGCGACCATGGCCTCAGAATGGGACGGACTGAGCGGGGCAATGGAGTGTGACCTGAACTGCCGGGCTGAAGAAATGGAGAAGCAGGTGACGGTGTTCAGTGAACAGATAACGGAGTGGGCGGAGGGACTGACGGAAAAAGAGGACGGCTGAAACCCTGGCCCCTGCGGGGCCGGAAATGCCGGGATGCGCCTGCGGCGCTCCCCCGGCTCCTCCCTGTCTGTGTCGTCTTCCCGGGTGTGCTGTGCCGGTGCATTGTTTGTCACTGGCTACGGCGTCGGGATTTTCTGTTGTTATTCCTGTTCTTCATTTTCCTGTTGTGGCGGGGGCATTCCGGTCTGTGACACCGGGCGTCCGGGCGGGCTGTCATGCTCCGCACAGAGCCAGCCGGGCTGTCTCTGCCCGGGCCCGTTCCGGGCCAGCGGGTTTCCATCCCTGACGCAGGGGCCACACCCTGTCGCTCACACCGGCTGTCGCCGGAGTCGCTTTCACTGCCCGGCGAAGAAGCTGCCGGGCGCTGAGGACGACACGCCCTGGCGTGTCGGGTGTGTTCATCCTGTTTCCGCC
>NZ_JBHSCH010000186.1:0-573 GCF_042651065.1 Teichococcus aestuarii | reverse complement strand
AGCATGTCACACATATAGAGGTGATTTAATATGAGAAAGGTTCAATGCATTATTTGCGATACTAAAGTTTTTATTGATGAACATACAGTCGAGGCTAAACGCTTAAAAAATAATCCTATACGCACTTTCATGTGCGATGATTGTAAAAGTAGACTCGATACACCTAAACAAAGCAAACGAGATTAAAATGATATATTGGAAATTTCAAACTATCTCACATAAATAAAGAGTGTGGGACTTAAAGTTCCAAGATAAATAAAAAAGACAATTTCTATTGAAATTATATAGAAATTGTCTTTTTTATTATTTTTTTGATTATTTTCAGCTCGTTGAGCTGTTACTTTTCTTATATTAAGTGCCATTAGCACAAATCCTAGTTCTCTTTTGACTTTATTTATCCCTCGAACGGACATTCGAGTAAAACCCAAAATAGCCTTCATAAATCCAAAAACAGGCTCCACATCAATTTTTCTTGACTGTAGATGCTTTTTGTTTTTGGTTCTGAAAACTTTTTAATAATTTGGACTTTAAAATATTCCCAATTATAATTTTTCATTATTTTTTTATTTGCTT
>NZ_JBHSCH010000185.1:0-574 GCF_042651065.1 Teichococcus aestuarii | reverse complement strand
GCCATGCCACGAAATTAGCATCATGCTAGCAAGTTAAGCGAACACTGACATGATAAATTAGTGGTTAGCTATATTTTTTTACTTTGCAACAGAACCATTTATTTTATATTTAAAACTTACTTCTTGAATCATTTGTAATTGTTCAAGGTCTAAAATCACTTCAACTTCAATTTTTTCTTCATCACCTAATGTAGTATAAGCTAACGGAGTTCTTAAATTTTTATCAAAAATTTCTTCGTTTATTTCAAATTTTTCTTCAAATTCTCTTGTTCTATAGTCCTTTATATTTTCGCAAATTAATAGATAATTCATGATAAAATCTGTCGTATTGTTTACTTTTTCCATTAAAAAATACCTCCATTTTTTTATTATTTTATTTATTTTTGCTGTGTTGCAAAGCCACTGAAACAAGTCGTTATGATTGATTACAAGGATAAAAGCTATAAAATTTTTCGACTGGCTTTCAAGCCACTAAGAAAAAATTTTTGCGCCTTGTAATCATGAATAGACTTGTTAAAAGCATCATCTTTGATGATGCGTGTGAGCGTGCCAACACAAAAAAATAAATAATAAA
>NZ_JBHSCH010000184.1:0-576 GCF_042651065.1 Teichococcus aestuarii | reverse complement strand
ACTGGTCCCATCAGGCTCTCCGCCGTGCCAGCCTGATCCCGGCTACCCAACCCGCCGGAACCATCGCTCCTACACCACGCGATGGGACACGACCGCAGAGGATGCCGTGTAGGGCGAGCAGGCGCCGTTGGCCATGGGCAGCGCAGTGGTTGCCGCCGCCACGCATGGTATCCGCTGGCGCTCACCTCGGGGGCCGAGCACATCACCCGCGCATGGAGCACCTCGCGGTGGTGCCCGGTGGAACGGAGGCTTTGAGCAGCGTGTGGTCTGGATGCTGAGTGGCACCAGCCATGGTCGGTGCCTCCCGCCGGTGCTGGCCTGAAGGGCCTGCACGATACCGTACAGACAGGCCGAGCTTCGCCCTTTATGTAGGGCCCATCGCCCGCTGAGGTTTTCCGGCGCGGGTGCCTGAGAGATGCTTGTGCTCTTGCCGACACCACGTCGCAGGAGCCCATCATGGCCCGCTCTGCCCAAGCCCCTACCACGCCCCGCAACCGCCTGCTCGCCGCCCTGCCGCCGGACAGCCTCGCCCGCCTCTGGCCGAAGCTGGAACGGGTGGAGATGCCGCTCCGCCAG
>NZ_JBHSCH010000183.1:0-581 GCF_042651065.1 Teichococcus aestuarii | reverse complement strand
GTTCAGAGCCACTCTGTTTGCCATTGCCGCCATTCTCACAGCACTGATATCTATTGCTGTAAAATCATTTATCCCGCCCGCATTTTCCGGGATAGTCGGCGCGAAAGCGGTCGATAATATTCTGAATATTCTGGCGTCCAGTATGCTGGCCGTCACGACCTTTTCACTGAGCATTGTTGTCACCGCCTATGGCTCTGCCACAACCAATGTCACGCCGCGTGCAACTCGCCTGGTGGTGGAAGACACCACAACCCAAAATGTACTCACCACTTTTATTGGCTCTTTTCTTTTCAGCCTGGTGGGGATTATCGCCCTGAATATGGGCGCTTATGGCGAGCGTGGTCGGGTAATTTTGTTTGTTGTAACACTGGTAGTGATTGCACTGATTGTACTGACGCTATTGCGCTGGATTCAGCACCTGACTTCTCTGGGCCGCGTGGGAGAAACAACTGCCCGGGTGGAGAATGCAGCTTTGCGGGCATTTCACGCACGGGCTGAATCCCCCTGCTTAGGTTGTTTCCCGTGGGTGGAAAGTGGCACGCAACCTGAGGGTACACAGGCAATTTTTTCGCCTTCCGTAG
>NZ_JBHSCH010000182.1:0-639 GCF_042651065.1 Teichococcus aestuarii | reverse complement strand
AAAAGCATCATCTTTGATGATGCGTGTGAGCGTGCCAACACAAAAAAATAAATAATAAAAATTTATAATAAAAAGGAAAGTGATACCTCACTTTCCATCATTTTCGTTCGTATTTTCCTATAGAAAATACACAAGGTGCTAATGAATCTTCATTAGCACCTTGCCGTTAAAATACTGATTTATTTTATTTCTTTCTTTATCAGGTAAGATTTGCACAATTTGAGTGAATTCTGATTGATTATTCTTATCCTTTAATAGTTTAAAAATTATATTACTCATATACACGTGATAGTATAAATGCTATCAAATTTCATCTTCCTTTCTCATAGAAAATACTGATATTTACATTCGCTCATATTCTCTTGTCTTTCTTCTCTAATTAGGGAGTATTCTAGAAAAACACTTACGCTAGCTAATAAAATATTCAATGATTTTAACAATATAATAATTTTTCTTCTCATTTGAATTCTCCTTATTAAATGATATAATAAAATTAAATTGAAGGAGGAGATTGGGCTCCTCCTTACAGAATTATCTTAGTAATTCTGTAATTAAAGTTACGATAGCTCTTAATAAGTTTATAATACTTATTAGGAGCTTTTTCGTGGAGTATTTCATGAGAAACCACCTCCTTCAATT
>NZ_JBHSCH010000181.1:0-641 GCF_042651065.1 Teichococcus aestuarii | reverse complement strand
GGTGTTTCTCTACTATTTTCTAATAATCCAGTGTAATATCTTAATAACGTACCTGCTCTTGTTTCAAATTGATTTGCGATAATTTCTATATTCATATTATTCATCTCCTATTTGGTCCATCTCGACTGTATCGAGATTCAACTTTTTAATATCAAAACTTGGGCCGTCTTCATAATTTGAAACTAAATCACTGTCATGTAAATCAATGTTCGAGCCTTTAACTACCGTAGCAAGTTCTATTGGACAATAAATTATTTCGTCTCCCTTTCGATATTCAACAAAGTAATTATCTTTGACCAATACAGTTTGAGTAGAAGTATTGCTACAAAACCTATTGAAAATTTCATCTTTTTTATTCATCTCAAACGCGCTCCTTTTATTCTTTTATAAACTTCACTATCTCCTAAATCTTTGATACTTCTCTCGCTCAAATTAAAATGCCAATTTAATTGAGTTTTATCTTTTACATCAAAACCAGCTTTTAACATAGCACCCTTAAACTGACCATTTGTTATATAGCTACCTTCAAATGTGTCTTCTAATTTTTTACGGTATTCTGTTTCAAACACGTGTTTTAATCCATAAGAAGAATGCCTCATATTAAAAGACTTTATTTTATCTAGCGAATTACAAAATTCCAT
>NZ_JBHSCH010000180.1:0-646 GCF_042651065.1 Teichococcus aestuarii | reverse complement strand
GAAGAAATACGTGACAGCCTGAAGGTGAAACAAAGTGGCTGGTCGCTGTTCCGTGAAAACAGCAATTTCCGCCGGGCCGTATTTCTGGGTGTGCTACTACAAGTAATGCAACAGTTCACCGGGATGAACGTCATCATGTATTACGCGCCCAAAATTTTCGAAATAGCCGGTTTTACCACTACTACACAACAGATGTGGGGAACGGTTATCGTCGGCCTCACCAATGTACTGGCAACCTTTATTGCAATTGGACTGGTTGACCGTTGGGGGCGTAAACCAACGCTGATCCTTGGGTTCCTTGTGATGGCAGTTGGTATGGGTATTCTCGGCACCATGCTGCATGTGGGTATTCACTCCAGCAATGCACAATACTTCGCCGTGGCCATGCTACTGATGTTTATTGTGGGTTTTGCAATGAGTGCCGGCCCGTTAATTTGGGTGCTGTGTTCCGAAATTCAGCCCCTGAAAGGACGAGATTTCGGCATAACCTGCTCAACGGCAACCAACTGGATTGCCAATATGATTGTCGGTGCGACATTCCTGACTATGCTCAACAGTTTGGGTAATGCAAGTACCTTCTGGATTTATGCTGGCCTGAATGTGTTCTTTATCATTCTGACATTAATTCTGGTACCGGAAACCAAGC
>NZ_JBHSCH010000179.1:0-676 GCF_042651065.1 Teichococcus aestuarii | reverse complement strand
CTTTCACCGTGGACATGGCGTAAAAAACCTTCCCACTGCACTTTGAACGCGTTGTCATAGGTTGTGGTATCCGGTACCGGAACCCAGTCTTTGAAAAAGTCATGAGTCTGGCGCTCATCAGGATTCCAGACAGGTTTGGGGGTATTAACTCTGGCCTGGGTAAGGCAATCGGTCAGTCCGGCTACAGCGGAACCATTGACGCCATCGACCTGGAATGTCACCAGGTCGTCACGACGAACCCGAACACACCAGGAGCTGTTGATTTGTACGATGGTGCCATTATGCAGTTCGAAAGTGGCATACGCGGCATCATCTGCGGTTGCGGCGTAAGGATTACCTTGTTCATCGACACGTTGTGGGATATGGGTGGCACCAAGGCAACTAATACTCTTGATTTCGCCGAATAAATTGTCGATGACATAACGCCAGTGGCAGATCATGTCGAGAATGATGCCGCCACCCTCTTCCTGACGATAGTTCCAGGATGGACGCTGCGCTGGCTGTAAATCACCTTCGAAGACCCAGTAGCCAAATTCACCCCGTACAGAAAGAACTTTGCCAAAAAAGCCAGACTCAGTGAGAAGCTGTAATTTACGTAATCCGGGTAGCCATAATTTGTCCTGCACCACACCGTGGCAAACACCCTGTTGTTCTGCGTAGTGATAGAGTTCCATGG
>NZ_JBHSCH010000178.1:0-687 GCF_042651065.1 Teichococcus aestuarii | reverse complement strand
ACCTATTAAGACTAGTGATCGTTTAAAAGCTCGTGATTTACTCGGTAGGTACCATAGCTTATTTACTGAGAAAGTAGACTTAAATGTAGCTACACCAGTGTTTGTTGATAATATCGGTGAAGATGATGAAAGAAAAGAGATTTAAAAGGGTTGTAAGAGCAATACCCGAATACAGAGTTTCATATTGATGATATAAGGAGATTTGGCAAGTAAAGAAGATTAATTTTTTAAATTATAATATATTGTTGTAATTTTGATTGTTTCTAAGAAAATATAGAGTTATACTTAACAGAACTATATTTGATTAGGAGTAAAATATGTCTTATGATGATGAGTTGAATTTTCTTAAAAAAATAATTTCTGTAATCTATGAAAGAATGACTAATTACGCTGATACCTTTGTTGAACTAAGAAATAATAAAATTAATTTTAAAAAGAAATGTGTTTGTGATTTTTTGGATGATAAAAATACGTATATTGATAGTGAGTTGTTAGATAATGTAGTGGTTTTTAAAGAAATAGTAAAGAAAGAAAATAGAATCTTATTGATTGATGAAGAGTTAGAATTAGAAATAGATAAACGTATTAAAAATGAAAGGTCTATTTATAACAAACTTTTAAAATATCAAGCAAAAAATGGTAAAGGAAAGTATCCTATTATTAAATGTTTAAATGATTTGTTAGGGT
>NZ_JBHSCH010000177.1:0-687 GCF_042651065.1 Teichococcus aestuarii | reverse complement strand
GCCAACAAGTGGCAGGGGCAGGTGGGGAAGGAGGCTGGCGGCCGCTTCGCGGTCTTCTCCTCCCACCAGTACGGCATCCGGGCCCTGGCGGTGCTGCTGGTCACCTACCAGGATCGGCACGGCCTGCGGACGATCCGCGACATCATCGCTCGCTGGGCACCGCCGGCGGAGAACCAGACCAGCGCCTATGTCCGGCATGTCAGCCTGATCACCGGCTTCGGGGTGGACCAGGTGCTGGACCTGCACACCCATGCCCATCTCCGCCCGCTGGTGGAGGCCATCATCACCCATGAGCTCGGTGGGCAGCCCTATGACCAGCGCACCCTGGATGAAGGGCTGACCATGGCCGGCGTGGCGCCGCCGGCGGCCGTGGCGGTGCGCACCGCACCGGCCAAGGCGGCGATCGGCACGGGCGCGGCCGGCGGCGCGGCCTTGGCTCTGGTGGAGGTGCTGCCCGCCATCGCGCCCCACCTCGGCGCCGCGGCTGACCTGGTGCGGGCACTGGGGCCCTGGCTCGCGGGGGCCATCATCCTGGCGGTGGCCGTCTACTTCATCGCCCAGCAGCGTCGGCGACAGGCGGAGATCGGCGCGTGATCCCGGTCTGGCTGGCCGGCTGGGCGGCAGCGCTGGGCGCGGCTGTCCTGGCGGTGCTCGGGCTGCTCGGCGCCGGCCGGCGGCAGGGGCGCG
>NZ_JBHSCH010000176.1:0-709 GCF_042651065.1 Teichococcus aestuarii | reverse complement strand
TTAAATGGAGTGTCTTCTTCCCAGTTTTCGCAATCCACATCGGCCAGATCGTTATTCAGTAAGTAATCCAATTCGGCTAAGCGGCTGTCTAAGCTATTCGTATAGGGACAATCCGATATGTCGATGGAGTGAAAGAGCCTGATGCACTCCGCATACAGCTCGATAATCTTTTCAGGGCTTTGTTCATCTTCATACTCTTCCGTGCAAAGGACGCCATCGGCCTCACTCATGAGCAGATTGCTCCAGCCATCATGCCGTTCAAAGTGCAGGACCTTTGGAACAGGCAGCTTTCCTTCCAGCCATAGCATCATGTCCTTTTCCCGTTCCACATCATAGGTGGTCCCTTTATACCGGCTGTCCGTCATTTTTAAATATAGGTTTTCATTTTCTCCCACCAGCTTATATACCTTAGCAGGAGACATTCCTTCCGTATCTTTTACGCAGCGGTATTTTTCGATCAGTTTTTTCAATTCCGGTGATATTCTCATTTTAGCCATTTATTATTTCCTTCCTCTTTTCTACAGTATTTAAAGATACCCCAAGAAGCTAATTATAACAAGACGAACTCCAATTCACTGTTCCTTGCATTCTAAAACCTTAAATACCAGAAAACAGCTTTTTCAAAGTTGTTTTCAAAGTTGGCGTATAACATAGTATCGACGGAGCCGATTTTGAAACCACAATTATGATAGAATTTACAAGCTATAAG
>NZ_JBHSCH010000175.1:0-710 GCF_042651065.1 Teichococcus aestuarii | reverse complement strand
GGTGTCCATGATCGTGCCCATGATCCAGGCGCAAGGTGCGCCGTTCATGGCATCGAAGCGGTTGGTGTTCTCGGGCTTGTTGTCGCCGTAGACGCCAAGGGCGCAGCGCATGGGCTGGTCTCCTCTAGAGGACGAAGAAAAGGCGCCCTCCCTGCGGAGCGGCGCCGGCCATCGGATTTGTGAGTCCACCTGAAGAATTAATTGAATAAAGATCATGGCGGGTGAAAGAGGCGATTAGTGCGATGTTCAAGACCAGAGATGGATGCTTCCCACGCATGCTAATCTCGGTCTTCATATTGGCGATTTGCGGCTTGGCCTTCGCCTTTCTCAACCTCTGGTACATGATTTCGGGCTGACGATACTCCGGCACATGCTCACCAGCCGCAGAGGCCGGCGCCGGTCTCGTTGTGCGCGAGGATAGCGCGGGCGGTGCCCTCGGTCAGGACATCCGCGCGGCTGACATAGATCGGCCGCCAAGGGCCGCAGCTAGTCGCGGGTCCAGCGCTCGTGCAGGCGCTGAGCAGGATCAGGCTCGCGAGCCACATCACGCTCCACCGCATCGCGGGTCTCCCTGGCTTGGATGTCGCGGCGCGTTGCCGCCGTCTCGGCCTCGACGCGCCCCTGCCGCCGGCCGGCGCCGAGCAGCCCGAGCACCGCCAGGACAGCCGCGCCCAGCGCTGCCGCCCAGCCGGCCAGCCAGACCGGGATCA
>NZ_JBHSCH010000174.1:0-712 GCF_042651065.1 Teichococcus aestuarii | reverse complement strand
GGTGTCCATGATCGTGCCCATGATCCAGGCGCAAGGTGCGCCGTTCATGGCATCGAAGCGGTTGGTGTTCTCGGGCTTGTTGTCGCCGTAGACGCCCAGGGCGCAGCGCATGGTTCAATCTCCATTGGAGGGGACGAAGAAAAGGCGCCCTCCCTGCGGAGCGGCGCCGACCATCGGATTTGTGAGTCCACCTGAAGAATGATTTGAATAAAGATCATGGCGGGTGAAAGAGGCGATTAGTGCGATGCTCAAGACCAGAGATGGATGCTTCCCACGCATGCTAATCTCCGTCTTCATATTGGCGATCTGCGGCTTGTCCTTCGCCTTTCTCAACCTCTGGTACATGATTTCAGGCTGACGATACTCCGGCACATGCTCACCAGCCGCAGAGGCCAGCGCCAGTCTCGTTGTGCGCGAGGATGGCGCGGGCGGTGCCCTCGGTCAGGACATCCGCGCGGCTGACATAGATCGGCCGCCAGGGGCCGCAGCTAGTCGCGGGTCCAGCGCTCGCGCAGGCGCTGAGCAGGATCAGGCTCACGAGCCACATCACGCTCCACCGCATCGCGGATCTCCCTGGCTTGGATGTCGCGGCGCGTTGCCGCCGTCTCAGCCTCGGCGCGCCCCTGCCGCCGGCCGGCGCCGAGCAGCCCGAGCACCGCCAGGACAGCCGCGCCCAGCGCTGCCGCCCAGCCGGCCAGCCAGACCGGGATCA
>NZ_JBHSCH010000173.1:0-717 GCF_042651065.1 Teichococcus aestuarii | reverse complement strand
TCAGGCCTCGTCCTCGACGGTGTTGACGAGGGTGCCGATGCCCTCGATCTCGATCTCCATCGTGTCGCCGCCCTTCATGAAGACCGGCGGCTTGCGGGCATAGCCGACGCCGCTCGGCGTGCCCGTGGCGATGACATCGCCCGGCTCCAGCGTCATCGCCTCGGAGAGGATGGCGAGGATGCGCGGGACGGAGAAGATCATGTCGGAGGTGTTGCTGTCCTGCATCGTCTCGCCGTTGAGGCGGGCGGTGATGCGCAGCGCGTTGGGCCCCTGCGGCAGCTCGTCGGGCGTGACGATCTCGGGGCCGAGGCCGCCGGTGCGGTCGAAGTTCTTGCCCATGCCCCACTGGGTCGATTTGCGCTGGTAGTCGCGCACCGAGCCCTCGTTCATGCAGGTGTAGCCGGCGACGCAGGAGAGCGCCTCGGACTCGCTCAGATGCCGCGCGCGCTTGCCGATGACGATGGCCAGCTCCGCCTCGTAGTCGAACTTGTCGGAAGCCTTCGGCCGCAGCAGCGCCTGGCCATGCGCGGCGAGCGAGGTGGGGCCGCGGAAGAACACCGCTGGATAGTCGGGGATGGGGTTGTTCCCCTCCTTGGCGTGCAGCGCGTAGTTCAGCCCGATGCAGACGACCTTGCCGGGGCGCGGGATGACGGGCAGCAGGGTCAGCCCGGCGAGCGGCCGGCGCGGCGCATCGGCGAGGCGCGCGGCCAGGGCGGG
>NZ_JBHSCH010000172.1:0-746 GCF_042651065.1 Teichococcus aestuarii | reverse complement strand
CTCTAACCACTTGGTTGTTTCCATGTCTAGATGGTTAGTTGGTTCATCAAGAAGGAGTAAATCGGGTTCTTTAAGTAACATTTGAGCAAGAGAAAGACGTGTTTTTTGACCACCACTAAAATCATTAATAGGCTTGTTGAAATCGCTTTCTGTAAAGTTAAGCCCGTGCAGGACTGTTTTAATTTTACTCTCATATTGATAACCATCTATTTGCTCATAACGATTCGTTAAAGTTTCATATTTTTCAATATGTGATTGATATTCATCGGATTCATAATCTTGTCCATTTCGTGCAAGCCAATCGGTTTCATCCTTAATTAAATTTTCAATTTTCTTTATATGTTCAAAAGGCTTAGACATTTCTTCAAAGACAGTAGCTTCTGAATTGAGTGTCATTTGCTGAGTTAAATAACTCATTGTCAAATTTTTGATTTTTGATATTCGACCACTATCGTAATTTTCCACACCTGCTATGATTTTCATTAATGTCGATTTACCAGCTCCATTACGGCCTACTCCGCCGATTCTTTCGCCAGTTTTCACCTCAAAATTAACATCTGTGAAGATATCTTCACCATCGAACGATTTGGAGATGTCATTAAGTTGTAAAAGTATCATTAGATTCTCACCTTTCTATGTATTTGAAATAGGTTTAAACTATATATAAAGTATTTGTTTTTGAATATTTAAATTTTTGTTAATTCTATATTATCGAATTTTAAATAGAAAAATAAATTGCGTACGTT
>NZ_JBHSCH010000171.1:0-748 GCF_042651065.1 Teichococcus aestuarii | reverse complement strand
GCTGACAATGCCCGTAAGTTGGTTAATATGGGCGCAAAAATTCTGGTGCTGACAGGTAATCCTAATAACGGGGTCAGCAATTGCGCTCTGGGGTTGGCTGCGAGAGATATTCGCGAGGCAGTTGGGGATGGTGCCGTGATTATTACCGGAAAAATGCACGGTGCTGGAGTGGTGCATGAAAGTGGCAGCAGCATTATCAGCGAGGAGGATGTTATCTGGTTTGCCTCTCAAGGCGCAGACATTGTGCTGATCCCGGCTCCAGGCACGATACCCGGAATGAGTCAGCAGCGTGTGACATCGCTTATAGATACCGCACATGCTCATGGTGCACTGGCGATGACTGCTATTGGCACGTCTCAGGAAGGTGCTGATATCAGCACTATTCGTCAAATAGCGTTAATGAGCAAAATGGCGGGGGCTGATCTGCACCATATTGGTGATACCGGCTATATGGGGATGGCACTACCGGAGAACATCCTGGCTTATAGTATTGCCATTCGCGGAGTCAGGCATACATACACCCGCATTGCACGTTCGATTTATCGCTAAACGTGAATTAATGGGATTACGCCGCATCTAATCCGGGAAGGTTAAACCCTCCCGGATTCAACGTATAAGCTATTTAAAAACGAAAAATTACTCTCTTAGTGTACGTTTTCGTTCCACTGGACCTCAAACCCCGAGATGGCCGAAAAAGGTAAGTGGGACCCGGACCAGGTCATGTTTATGGCTGTGGCCATCGAACGTC
>NZ_JBHSCH010000170.1:0-803 GCF_042651065.1 Teichococcus aestuarii | reverse complement strand
GAGGGTGATGGCGCTGAAGAAGGTGTGGGCACAGCGGTCGTAGCGCATGGCGATGCGGCGCCAGTCTCTGAGTTTGCCGAACATGTTCTCGATGCGGTGCCGCTGGCGGTAGAGCTTTCTGTCATGCGGGATGCGCTTCTTGCGATCGCGACGTGAGGGAATGCAGGGCTCGATGCCCTGCGCGGTCAGGGCCTCGCGGAAGCGGTTGCTGTCATAGGCTTTGTCACCGATCAGGACTCGGGCGGGCGGCAAGGCGCTGAGCATCAGCGCGGCACCCTTGTGGTCGCTCATCTGGCCTTCGGAGAACAGCATGATCAGTGGGCGGCCATGCCCGTCCGAGACAACGTGCAGCTTGGAATTCAGGCCGCCCTTGGTACGTCCGATATGCCGGGGAACAGCCCCTTTTTGAGCAGGCTGGCCGCCGTGCGGTGCGCCTTGAGGTGAGTGGCGTCGATCATCAGTCGGTCCGGCTGGACCTTGCGCCCGGCCAAGCCTGCGAAGATGCGGTTGAAGACCCCCATGCGGCTCCAGTGGACGCAGTGGTTGTAGAGGGTCTTGTGCGGGCCGTACTCGGCAGGCGCATCGCGCCAGCGCAGACCGTTGTGGATGATGTGGATGATACCGCTGACGACCCGCTGGTCGTCGACCCGCGGCACACCATGCGAGAGCGGGAAGTAGGGCGTGATCCGCTCGATCTGTGCCTTTGTCAGCCAGAACAGGCCAGCCATGGCAGCACCTCCGGCCGCCATGGAATCACAGCAGGACCAAAGCGCAAGAGGTCCGTTAATAGGTCCTGAGCCTAG
>NZ_JBHSCH010000169.1:0-836 GCF_042651065.1 Teichococcus aestuarii | reverse complement strand
CCGGCGATGCCTTCCGCCTGAGCGCCGGCGCGCTGCGCGAGGCGATGGACGAGGACCGCGACCTGCGGCATCTGCTGCTGCGCTATGCCCTGGTCCATCACGGGCAGGTGGCGCGGAGCGGAGCCTGCAACGGGCGCCACCATACCGAGGATCGCCTCGCCCGCTGGCTGCTGATGGCGCATGACCGGGCTGAGGGGGACGAGTTCCCCATGACGCATGAGTTCCTGTCGATGATGCTGGGGGTGCGGCGGGCCGGCGTGACCGTGGCGGCCCGCGTGCTGCAGAAGGCGCAGTTCATCCGCTACGAGCGCGGCTGCATGGAGGTGACGGACCGGCCGGGCCTCGAAAGCGCAAGCTGCGAATGCTACGGCATCCAGCGCCGTGCGCTTGACCGGCTGTTTGGCGGCAGCAAGATGCCCTATCGCCGCTGAGCCAGCCGACCGGGCCATGGCTTTGATGCCCTGGACAGCGTTCTACCCGGCAGCAGAGGGCGGTACTGCCATACTCGCCTTCTGGTGATTGCCGTACGCTTGCGTACAGACAATGCGGCCTCTGCTCACATAGCTAAGCCATCGTCTGCAGTGGCCCCCCGGCGCAGACGGCTGAGAGAGGCCCGTGCTCTTGCCGACACCGCGTCGCAGGAGCCTGTCATAGGACCCTCAGCCCCCCCCGCGCCCCGCAACCGCCTGCTCGCCGCCCTGCCGCCGGACAGCCTCGCCCGCCTCTGGCCGAAGCTGGAGCGGGTGGAGATGCAGCTCCGCCAGGTGCTGCACAAGCCGGAAGTGGCCATCGAGAATGTCTATTTCCCGGAAAGCGGGTGGTGCTCCATGCTCGCC
>NZ_JBHSCH010000168.1:0-841 GCF_042651065.1 Teichococcus aestuarii | reverse complement strand
CATTAAAAGATGAAATAGATAAGCATTATACAATTGATGAACAATTGGAGTATCATTATGACGAATTGATAAAACTCTATGAAATATTGCAAAAACCACAAGTTGATTTATCAAATTTAAAGCAATTTCTTAATATATATAATGACTTAACACCTAACCATTATGAAGTTAATACAATTGAGATTGACCCATCAGATGAAGCATTAATCAATCGTTATATTAGTAAATATGGTTTCAAGAATTATCAAATTAATTTTCAGAAGTTAAAGCTAGAATTTTATGAAGATGAACAAGTAACTAAATTAGTTGAATTAAAACCACATGAAATTGAAGATTTCATCATAAATTTATTAATAGAAGAAACAGAATTTATTAGAATTAATTATACAGGAGAAGAAATAATTGAATGGAAATTCGATTATTTAAGTGAATTAAAAAAACAAAAAAATGCTTTAGATAATGGAGTATTAGAATTAATTGTTTTAGAACAACTACTTGACCAATACAATTGTGAAAATGAATGTTTAAATAAAAGAATAGAAATAGTTAAATAAGAAATTAGCCCCCTAAATAAAAGGGGGTTTTGTCAATTATCTAAATATAATAATAAAGACAAATCAAATAAACTGTCATTTATTTGATTTGAAAAATGAATAAATGATCTAATCAAATAGATCATTTATATCACTGAAATTAATATAAAACTGTAGGAAAGTGAGGTATCACTTTCCTTTTATTATGAATATTTATTATTTATTTTTTTGTGTTGGCACGCTCACACGCATCATCAAAGATGATGCTTTTAACAAGTCTATTCATGATTACAAGGCGCAAAAATTTT
>NZ_JBHSCH010000167.1:0-865 GCF_042651065.1 Teichococcus aestuarii | reverse complement strand
CGCTCGGCGAATCGGGTGGCGCGGCCGGGGCGGGCGCCGCCGCGCTGCGGCGCCTCGGCCTCGGCCGTGCGGGAGGGCGTGCGCCCCGCGCCGGCCTGGGCGCCGTGGGGCATGCCAGGGGGGCGGCCATGGGCCTGGCCCTGGGGGGCCTGGCCCTGGGGCCGGCCGGATTCAGGAGAATGCGTCCGCGAGGACGGGTGTGAGGAGGAACGGGAGGAGGGGCGTGGCCCCTCGGGCCGGCGGGGAGGGCGGGACATGCGCGGCATCCTGCGGATCGGCGGCGGCGGCGCAAGCACCATGCGCGATTTCCGGCGCTTTCTTCGCGAAACCGCATGGAGGCACGTTGACAGGCCGCCCGGAAACCAGATAGTCCGCAGCGCTCCCGCCGGCCGGGAACAGCGCGGAGGGGTGCCCGAGTGGCTAAAGGGGACGGACTGTAAATCCGTTGGCGCACGCCTACGTTGGTTCGAATCCAACCCCCTCCATACCGGCCCGCCCGCGACGTCTGCGGATGTCGCGGGCCCGGGCAGGCCAAGTTTTCCCGGTTGGAGGCGCCACGGCGCTGCGGTCCGTGCCCTGGTTGCAGGGATTCGGCACTGCCGCGCGGTGCGGGTGTAGCTCAATGGTAGAGCCCCAGCCTTCCAAGCTGGTTGTGCGGGTTCGATTCCCGTCACCCGCTCCATTCCCTCATGGGGAAGCGGAGCGGGCGGTGGGTCATGGGCCAGATGGTGCGCCGGTGTCGGCGCTGGACCAACAGGGTGACCGATAGATGGCGAAAGCTAAGTTTGAGCGGAACAAGCCGCACTGCAACATTGGTACGATCGGGCACGTGGACCATGGCAAGACGTCGCTGACGGCGGCGATC
>NZ_JBHSCH010000166.1:0-923 GCF_042651065.1 Teichococcus aestuarii | reverse complement strand
CAGCGGCGCATCGATGCCGGGCAGGTCGCGGATGCCGTGACGCTGCGCGGCGACTTCGAGGGGTCGGAGCTGCTGACGTCGGTGGGCGGTGTCGCCTACTTCGCCCAGCTGCTGAGCGCGATGGTGGGGGTGGTCAACGCCGAGGGCTATGCCCGCGAGGTCCAGCACTGCTGGCTCCGCCGTGAGCTGGTGGAGTTGGGGGAGTGCATCGTCAACCGCGCCCATGGCTGCGAGCCGGGCCTGGAGCCGGTGCAACAGATCGAAGACGCCGAGGCGGTGCTGAGCGTGCTGGCCGAGGGCGGCAATCCCACGGCGCAGCTGATCCGGGCGCGGGACGCGGCACAGGAAGCCGTGGACGCCATGGAGCGGGCCATGAAGTCGGGCGGCGGCTTGCTGGGCGTCGATACCGGCCTGCGCGGCGTCAACCGGATGACCAAGGGCCTCCGGGCGCATCAGCTGGTGCTGATCGGCGCGCGCCCCTCGATGGGCAAGACGGCCCTCGCCGCGACTATCGCCTACAATGCCGCGGGTGCGGGCTCGCGCGTGCTGTTCGTCACGGCAGAGATGAGTGCGGCCGACGTGGTGGCCAGGATGATCGCTGCCCATGCCGGGGTGGACCTGGTGGAGGTGCTGAGCGGGCACGAAGATACCGGAGAGCAGCTGGTGCCGCTCCGCCAGGGCAAGGTGGACCGCATCGTGGCGGCGCAGCAGGCTATCTCCGCGCTGCCAATCGAGTTCGAGGAAGCCAGCAGCCCCAGCGTACCGTATCTGCGCGGCCGGGCGCGCAGGATGCAGCGGCAGCGCGGCCTCGGGCTGATCGTGGTGGACTATCTCGGCCTGCTCAAGGCCAGCGACGCCGCGGCGCGCCAGTCGCGCAACGAGGCGGTCAGCGAGATCAGCCGGGGCCTGAAGGCCATGGCGAA
>NZ_JBHSCH010000165.1:0-1497 GCF_042651065.1 Teichococcus aestuarii | reverse complement strand
CGCATCGAGAACATGTTCGGCAAACTCAGAGACTGGCGCCGCATCGCCATGCGCTACGACCGCTGTGCCCACACCTTCTTCAGCGCCATCACCCTCACCGCTACCGTCACCTTCTGGCTCGGACAATGGGTCCTGAGCCTAGTTCACCCACGACAACGAGGTTCACCCCCATCGCGCACTGGGAGATCGCTCCCCACGCCTGTTCATCCGTGCCACGCTAACAACCTGACCCTGTCCGAGCATTCAGGGGCAACAACAACTTCGAGACACCCACCGGACGGGAACAACTGCCGCTCCTGCCGCCCGCTCATGAGCCGCTCTTTGCCCGAGACCCAGGGCTCGTCGGCAACCCGGAAACCGGATAGGGCGCAGCCGAGAACAGGCATTGCTGCTGATCGAAGAGCCAGCGTAGAGCGTTGGGGCATCCGTCGAAAAGGTATTGCCATCCGCGCACGAGTTCCACGAGTAGCTCCTCCGGGGTGAGCGAGGCTTCTCGGAGGTCGGGCCCTATCCCCGCAAATGTTACCATGCGCTGGCCGCACTCAAACTTGGCGAGGATGTCGTCAGATTCCTGCATCACACGGCGGCTCAGATCCGCATCCCTAAACCCCCCAACGGGACGTGTATGCACCACCGTCACCCCGTCGATGATGCCGACGTGCTCGTAACCGAGGATCTTCGGCCAAGCGGAATCGAGGCCGAAGCCCCATCCTGTGGTCGAGAGCGCGAACGTTGGAAGAAGTTCCTCGAGAGTCGCTCGGCGGAAGCAGGGGACCATGATCTCTACGAAACCGGCTGCAGGGCCGGCGCGAAGAGATGAAAGTCGAGCGCGCGCCCAACCTCGAACATATCCGTAATAGCGTCCTGTCTGGCGAGGATGTCGTCGTCGGGGAGCCAGATCTGGTCGTAGTCACGCCAGCCGGGCCATGCGTTCAGCAGCTTGGTCAGGCCGGTCCATTTCGGGCCGGGGATGACATCGCCAATCTGGCAATCCAGGTCCTCCTGCGGCCCGATCTCCTCGTAGGGACAGAGATAAAGGTCCCAGTCTCGCGGCTTGCCTGCATCGATCCAACACCGGTGAAGCGATTTCCGACCAACCCGGGCGATAACGAGAGAGCGGCTCATGAGGCCTCCGCAAAATAGTCCGATCCGCCGACTGCATGCTCCGCAGTCCGATGACGAGGCATCAGCATTAACATAAGCTTCGTCAATGCCGGGGTTTCAGGCGGTCAACGCACAGAACCCTTCAAAGATTATCAATCAGTGTTATCAGCTTGGCCCTATGGGCTCACTCAGCGCGGGTGGGAAAGTCTGCTCTTGCCAACTAGCCGGTCAAGCGCACGGCGCTGGATGCCGTAGCATTCGCAACCCGCGCCTTCGAGGCCCGGCCGGTCCGTCACTTCCATGCGGCCGCGCTCGTAGCGGATGAACTGCGCCTTCTGCAGCATGCGGGCCGCCACGGTCACGCCGGCCCGCCGCACCCCCAGCATCAGCGAC
>NZ_JBHSCH010000164.1:0-967 GCF_042651065.1 Teichococcus aestuarii | reverse complement strand
CCCAGGGCCCGGCCTCGAAGTCCGTCAGGGCAGTCTCGGCGGCTGTGGCGTCCACCGCCTGGTAGATCGCCTTCAGCGCCGCGGCCACCGCCTTACGATCCTTATAGGCGACGAAGTCCAGGCTGTGGCGTAGGAGGTGGACGATGCAGGTCTGCACCTGCGCCTCGGGAAATACGGCCAGGATCGCCTCGGGAAAGCCCTTCAGCCCGTCCACCACCGCCAGCAGCAGGTCCTCGACGCCGCGGCCGCGTAGCTCGTTCATCACCCTGAGCCAGAACTTGGCACCCTCATTCTGCTCCAGCCAGAGCCCCAGGATCTCCTTGCCGCCGTCGGCCCGGACGCCCAGCGCGATGTGCACCGCCTTGTTGCGGACCAGACCTTCGTCCCGGATCTTCACCCGCAGCGCATCGAAGAACACCACCGGGTAGACAGGCTCCAGCGGCCGGTTCTGCCAGGCACTGATCTCGTCCAGCACCGCATCGGTGACGGCGCTGATCAGGTCGGGTGACACCTCGATGCCGTAGAGCTCGCGCAGGTGGCTGACGATCTCCCGCGCGCTCATGCCGCGGGCGTACATGGATATGATCTTGTCATCAAAGCCGGGAAAGCGGCGCTGGTATTTGGCGATCAGCTGCGGATCGAAGCTCGCCTGCCGGTCCCGCGGGATCTCCAAGGCCAGCTTGCCGCTGTCGGTCACCACCGACTTCCGGCCATAGCCGTTGCGGCTGTTGCCCTCACCACCCTCTCCGGCCAGGTGGTGGTCCATCTCGGCGTTCAGCGCCCGCTCGGCGAGGGCCTTCTTCAGTTCATCCAGCAGGCCGCCCTGCTCAAAGGCCGTCTTGGCATCGGCACCGGCCAACAACTGGTCCAGGATCGCATCCGGGATCCGCGGCTCTTTCCGTCGGGCCATAGGGGGTCTCCTTCTTCCCTACTATGCCCCGCCCTACACGAAATTCCTGACAGTCCC
>NZ_JBHSCH010000163.1:0-971 GCF_042651065.1 Teichococcus aestuarii | reverse complement strand
TTTGCCCGCACCCCGGAAGGACACCAGCATGAGCATTCGCGTCGGCATCGTCGGCATCAGCGGCTTCGGCGGGGGGGAGGCGCTGCGCCTGGTCGCCGGCCACCCCGCCTTCGAGCTCGTCTACGCCGCCGGCGAGGGCAGCGCCGGCAGCCGGCTGGCGGAGCGCTTCCCCGGCGTGCCGGCCCGGCTGGCCGGGCGGGTGATCGAGAAGTGGGACCCCGCTTCCCTGCCGGAGCTCGACCTGCTGTTCGCCTCCCTGCCCACCGGCACCTCGGCCGGGGCGCTGGCGCGCGTGTCGCGCTCGGTGAAGATCGTCGATATCGGCGGCGACCACCGCTACGCCGAGGGCTGGGCCTATGGGCTAGCCGATGTCTGGCCGGAGCGGATCGGGGGCCAGAGCCGCGTCGCCAACCCCGGCTGCTTCCCCGCGGCATCGCTGACCGCGCTGGCGCCGCTGCTGGCGGAGGGGCTGGTCGAGCCGGGCAACATCGTCATCGACGCCAAGACCGGCATCTCCGGCGCCGGGCGGGGCGGCGCCGACAGCCGGCTCGGCTATGCCGAGAGCAACGAGAACCTGGTGCCCTACGGGCTGCTCCGGCACGTCCACATGCCGGAGATGGCCGGCACGATCGAGCGGCTGAGCGGCGGCAGCGCGGCCGGGCTGGTGTTCACGCCGCATCTGGTGCCGATGACCCGCGGCATCCTCGCCACCCTCTATTGCCGCGGCCGCGCCAGCACGGGCCAGTGCCTGGCGGCGGCCCGGCGCTTCTATGCCGGGCGGGCCTTCGTCCGCGTGACCGACGCGCCGCCGCAGACCAAGTGGGCCACCGGCTCGAACCTCGCCTTTGTCAGCTATGCGGCCGATCCGGAGCGGAACCTGGTGATCGCGATGGGGGTGGTGGACAATCTCGGCAAGGGCGCGGCCGGCCAGGCGGTGCAGAACGCGAACCTGATCTGCGGCCTGCCGGAAA
>NZ_JBHSCH010000162.1:0-1005 GCF_042651065.1 Teichococcus aestuarii | reverse complement strand
CACTGATTAATTCAGCATTTTTCCCAGACGGCTTTCCATCTGATAAATGTGTAGCAAAATAATACTTATCATGATTTGTAATTACGTAACCTACAAACCACCCATTATTATACTTCCCGTTTACTATACCTGTACCTGTTTTCCCATACAGTTCATACTTTTCATTTTTCTTAATCAATAATGAAGAAGATAATTGATTCTTTGCTTTTTTACTAAAATGGTTATTTTGTTCCATCATATTTTTAAAAACTATTACTTGTTCAAGATTAGATATTTTCAAACTATCTTCCATCCAATAGCTTTTATAACTTCCCAAGTTTTCATTACCATAATTTAATTGCTTGAGTTGAGCCGCAGTATAGTTCTTTGGTATTTGATTACTAATACGTTCGAAGTACCAATTAACTGAATTTTGCATTGCTGTATTTAAATCTTGTTCCTTATTCCAAGACTCGAAAGGATAATGTTTATGATTCCATGACATACGTGAATTTTTATCACTTATGATATGATGGTCAAGTCCAAACATCGCTAAATAAATTTTATAAGTTGAATCAGGAGAATATCTCTTTCTACTTTCTTTTTCATTATAAATATAGTATTTGTCTTTCTTCATGCTGTACATGACGAAAGATCCACTATTTGAACCAAAATTTTTACTTTCATCTAAAATTTGGTGATCGTTCTGTAAGGGCTTTTTATAATTATAATCAGTTATGGATTGCCCCATCAAAAACTGGCTTTGAATTACCATGAGCAAAAAAGTAAAAATACAAATAAAAATTGGAATTAATTTGGACTGTTTTTTCAAATTGGCTTCTTTTATATTAATTAATCTTCTTTTGAGTAATGACTTTTTACCATTAAATGAATGGCTTAATATATTTTTATTAAAAAATGGAATATTTAATACGGAGTCCATAATAGATTCCGCATAAGTTTTAAATTCATTTTTGTTAATATTATTAAGAACAAATCTATCGGCTTCTACTTCATTGTCATGAA
>NZ_JBHSCH010000161.1:0-1045 GCF_042651065.1 Teichococcus aestuarii | reverse complement strand
GACCAGTGAGCTATTACGCTTTCTTTAAAGGATGGCTGCTTCTAAGCCAACCTCCTGGTTGTCTGGGCCTTCCCACATCGTTTCCCACTTAACCATGACTTTGGGACCTTAGCTGGCGGTCTGGGTTGTTTCCCTCTTCACGACGGACGTTAGCACCCGCCGTGTGTCTCCCGTGATAACATTCTCCGGTATTCGTAGTTTGCATCGGGTTGGTAAGCCGGGATGGCCCCCTAGCCGAAACAGTGCTCTACCCCCGGAGATGAATTCACGAGGCGCTACCTCAATAGATTTCGCGGAGAACCAGCTATTTCCGAGTTTGATTGGCCTTTCACCCCTAGCCACAGCTCATCCCCTAATTTTTCAACATTAGTCGGTTCGGTCCTCCAGTTAGTGTTACCCAACCTTCAACCTGCCCATGGCTAGATCACCGGGTTTCGGGTCTATACCCTGCAACTGGACGCCCGGTTAAGACTCGGTTTCCCTGCGGCTCCCCTATACGGTTAACCTTGCTACAGAATATAACTCGCGGACCCATTATACAAAAGGTACGCCGTCACCCCACCCCAAAACGCTCCACTGCCTGATTTTTAAGTTGAACGTCGCTTACGCTCCGTTAACCGTCAGTCGCGCTGTCGTTACGCATTTTGCGCACCACGCAAAGCGAAACGCTTTGGTGGTGGGGCTCCCACTGCTTGTACGTACACGGTTTCAGGTTCTTTTTCACTCCCCTCGCCGGGGTTCTTTTCGCCTTTCCCTCACGGTACTGGTTCACTATCGGTCAGTCAGGAGTATTTAGCCTTGGAGGATGGTCCCCCCATATTCAGACAGGATACCACGTGTCCCGCCCTACTCATCGAGCTCACAACAGGTGCGCTTTCGTGTACGGGGCTTTCACCCTGTATCGCCGGCCATTCCGGACCGTTCCACTAACACACCTGCTGATTCAGACTCTGGGCTCTTCCCCGTTCGCTCGCCGCTACTTGGGGAATCTCGGTTGATTTCTTTTCCTCGGGGTACTTAGATGTTTCAGTTCTCCCGGTTCGCC
>NZ_JBHSCH010000160.1:0-1063 GCF_042651065.1 Teichococcus aestuarii | reverse complement strand
CAGCACCGCCAGGGCCCGGATGCCGTACTGGTGGGAGGAGAAGACCGCGAAGCGGCCGCCAGCCTCCTTCCCCACCTGCCCCTGCCACTTGTTGGCGGCGGACCAGTCGATATTCCCGGGGTTGCGATTGCGGTAGCCACGCGCCGCCGTGGGGCTCGCGTTGACCATGGGCAGGCTCCGATTTTCAGGAATGCGCGGCGCCCGGCCGCGCGCGGTTACTCGGACCGCTTCGGGCGCACTTCGAGCGCTTCGATGCGATCGGACAGCCAGGACAGCTTTTCGGTGAGCGCCCTGACGTTTCCATCAAAGGCAGCCATCTTGCTCAGCCCATCGGCGAGGCGGTCCAGCTTCGCCTCCACCCGCGCCAGGTTCTCGGAGACGCGCCGCTCCACCGCCTGCATCTCTTCCTTGCGGGCCATGTCCCGGTCCTGCTGGCGGAGCTGCGCTTCCAGCCGCGCAGTCTCGCGGGCAACCAGGTTGGCCAGGTCGTGACGAGCCTTGGATTCCACATCGGCTGCGCCTTTGACCATCAGCCCGGCTTTTTCCTCCAGAGCCCTCAAGCCAGCCTGGGCGCGCTGCTCCACGCCGGTCAGGTCATCCTTGAGCGTCTTGGCCTGCGTGGCACGAAAGCCGACAAAGCCCAGCACAACGGCGCACAGGGAGAGCAGGAGGGCTGGCCAGTTCGCAAACGGCTCCATCTTATCGCCCCCAGTTTGCCCACTGAATCGTGGCGGCCACGCAGCCAGCGCTGCCCAGAAGGGAGAAGGCGCCGGCCGGGCTGAAGAACCCCTGCAGGCTGCCGCTCCACACCATGGTGCCGCCGACGAACGCCCACAGGCCAGCGGACAGGCAGGCGACAGCCGCGCGCGTGTTGATGGAACCCATCCACAGGGTGAGCATCAACAGCAGGCCATCGATCAATGTCACCGCGCCCCAGAAGCTCTCCCGCAGTCCGACGTCTCGCAGGACACGGAACACAGGCTGGATGTCGAACATGCGCGTTGTGCTGAAGCAGCCGATGCTAAACAGGATGCTCCAGAGCGCGAAGGCGGCCAGGAAGGTT
>NZ_JBHSCH010000159.1:0-1130 GCF_042651065.1 Teichococcus aestuarii | reverse complement strand
GGCCATCCGCCAGCCCGGCCAGCTCGGCACGCTGGAATGGGAGCCGCTCGACCTGCCGCCGCCCGGCCCGGGCGAGGTGGTGGTGCGCGTCGAGGCCGCCGGGCTGAACTTCCGCGACCTGATGTGGGCGCAGGGGCTGCTGCCGGAGGAGGCGCTGCTGCTCGGCTTCGCCGGCCCGACGCTGGGCATGGAGATGGCCGGCGTGGTGGAGCAGGCCGGGCCGGACGTCGCCTTCCGCCCGGGCGAGGCGGTGTTCGGCTTCGCCCCCGCGGCGCTGGCCAGCCGCGTGCGCACCCGCGCCGAGGCGGTGACGCGCGTGCCGCCGGGGCTGGATTTCGCCGCCGCCGCCACCGTGCCGGTGGCCTTCCTCACCGCCATCTACGCGCTGGAGAACTGCGCCCGCCTGGAGGCCGGCGAGACGGTGCTGATCCATGGCGGCGCCGGCGCGGTGGGGCTGGCCGCGCTGCAGGTGGCGCAGGCGGCGGGGGCGCGCATCGCCGCCACCGCCGGCACGCCGGCCAAGCGCGCCCTGCTGCGCGCCGCCGGCGCCGAGCTGGTGCTGGACAGCCGCGACCCCGGCTTCGCCGACCAGCTCCGCGCCGCCTGGCCGGAGGGGGTGGACGTGGTGCTGAACTCGCTCGCCGGCGAGGCGATGGAGCGCAGCCTCGGGCTGGTGAAGCCCTTCGGCCGCTTCGTCGAGCTGGGCAAGCGGGACTTCTTCGAGAACCGCCGCGTCGGGCTGCGCCCCTACCGCCACAACCTCACCTATTTCGGCGTGGATGTGGACCAGCTGCCGAAGGCGCGGCCCATACTGGCGCGCCGCCTGCTCACCGACATCGCCCAGCGCTTCGCCGACGGGCTGCTGCACCCGCTGCCGCACGCGGCGCGCCAGGCCACCGAGGTGGAGGCCGCCTTCCGCGCGCTGCAGGCCAGCAGCCACATCGGCAAGCTGGTGCTGGTGCCGCCCGCCATGCCGCGCACCCCGCCCCGCCCCGCCTGGGTGCCGCCCGAGGGCACCATCCTGGTGGTGGGCGGCGTGCAGGGCTTCGGCTTCGAATGCGCCAAGTGGCTGGCGGCGCGCGGCGCGCGGCACCTCGCCCTGCTCTCGCGCCGCGGCGGCACCACGCCGG
>NZ_JBHSCH010000158.1:0-1189 GCF_042651065.1 Teichococcus aestuarii | reverse complement strand
CTTACTTGCTGATGGAGGCGACGACGCCGGCGCCGACGGTGCGGCCGCCCTCGCGGATGGCGAAGCGCAGGCCCTGGTCCATCGCGATCGGCGCGATCAGCTCGACGTCCATCGCCACGTTGTCGCCCGGCATCACCATCTCGACGCCCTCGGGCAGCTTCACCACGCCCGTCACGTCGGTCGTGCGGAAGTAGAACTGCGGGCGGTAGTTGGTGAAGAACGGCGTGTGGCGGCCGCCCTCTTCCTTCGTCAGGATGTAGGCCTCGGCCTTGAACTGCGTGTGCGGCGTGATCGAGCCGGGCTTGGCCAGAACCTGGCCGCGCTCCACGTCCTCGCGCTTCGTGCCGCGCAGCAGCGCGCCGATGTTGTCGCCCGCCTCGCCGCTGTCGAGCAGCTTGCGGAACATCTCGACGCCGGTCACCGTCGTCTTCACCGTGGCCTTCAGGCCGACGATCTCGACTTCCTCACCGACCTTGACGATGCCGCGCTCGACGCGCCCCGTCACCACCGTGCCGCGGCCCGAGATCGAGAACACGTCCTCGACCGGCATCAGGAACGGCAGGTCCTTGGCGCGCTCCGGCTGCGGGATGTAGCTGTCCACCGCCGCCATCAGCTCGAGGATCGCGTTCTCGCCCAGCTCCGGGGACTTGTCCTCCAGCGCCATCAGCGCCGAGCCCTTGATCACCGGGATGTCGTCGCCCGGGAACTGGTAGCTCGACAGCAGCTCACGCACCTCCATCTCGACCAGCTCCAGCAGGTCGGGGTCGGCCATGTCGCACTTGTTCAGGAACACCACCAGCGCCGGAACGCCAACCTGGCGCGCCAGCAGGATGTGCTCGCGCGTCTGCGGCATCGGGCCGTCGGCCGCCGAGACCACCAGGATCGCGCCGTCCATCTGCGCCGCGCCCGTGATCATGTTCTTCACGTAGTCGGCGTGGCCGGGGCAGTCGACATGCGCGTAGTGGCGGTTCGCCGTCTCGTACTCAACGTGAGCGGTCGAGATCGTGATGCCGCGCGCGCGCTCCTCGGGAGCCTTGTCGATCTGGTCGTACGCCGTGAACGACGCACCGCCCGACTTCGCCAGAACCTTGGTGATCGCCGCCGTCAGCGACGTCTTGCCATGGTCCACGTGCCCGATCGTACCAATGTTGCAGTGCGGCTTGTTCCGCTCAAACTTAGCTTTCGCCAT
>NZ_JBHSCH010000157.1:0-1213 GCF_042651065.1 Teichococcus aestuarii | reverse complement strand
GGCGAAACATCTTACTTTCTACAGGCGAGGCATCTATTTCTAATATGGCAGACGAGAAAGCTGGTGTATCTGCTCGTGTTGTAACGTTGGAGGATCAACCATATCCAGATAATTTTGATTTCACCACTTTAGATAAGGCATTTCGAGAGAACTACGGAACGTTAGGCATAGCATTCATCAAGCAATATAAATCTAAACAAGAGGCATATAAGAGTGCATTTGAAAGTTATCAAAGGTACTTTAATCAAAAAGGTAGCAATGAAATCATGCAACGTTTAGGCCGTGCATTTGCGTTATTACAGGTTACTGGAGAAATACTAAATGACATTGAGGGATTTGAACACGATCATTTTAAAATCATTGAACAAGCTTATGACAGCATGGTTAGAAATAATAAAACGATTGATAAACCTAAACAACTGCTTGAAGAATTACTTCAATATTTAGATGCGAATAGAAATAACATTGCTGGTGATGGTTATAGTGAAGTTAAAAATGGTGATATCAAAGCTATATATAAACGTGATTATTTATGTATATTAGGTCAAACTGTACACGATAAATTAGGTCATGAAATGCAAACTATTACAGGACAATGGGATAAAAAAGGCTATTTAATAACTAGTAAAGACAGAATTCAAAAAGAAGTTAGGTATAACTCTCAAAAAAATAGAGGATATGCTATTAAAAATGAGATTGTAAAAGAATTAGGTTTTGATTTTTCTAATTCACATAATCCATACAATTAAAAAAGTCCCCGAAGTCTCCAAGCAGTCCCCACTAAATAGAAATAATTGGGGACTTAATAAACACTATTAATTCAATACTTTTTGGGGATTAGTCCCCAAAGTCCCCAATAAAAAATAGTGTTTATAATAAATAATTAAAAGAGTGATAATTGTAATTTGATATATAGCTACTATTGTTTATAAATATGGTGACTATGGGGACTATTTTTAACAAAGCAAGTTATATCAACGGTTACAGCAGTCCCCAATTAACAAATAAAATGGGTACACACTGGGGACTAGTACCCACTTTAAATAAAAATTATTAAAAAAGTTTTGGAGGTTAAACATGGATAAAGAGCAACTTAAACAGTATATGTACGATTATGTAAAAGAACATAAGGAAATTCCTATTTATCAGTTAGAGGATTTATTTAAAGAATTAGATCATGATTATAAAGGTAAAACGAGTGTGACACATGATC
>NZ_JBHSCH010000156.1:0-1218 GCF_042651065.1 Teichococcus aestuarii | reverse complement strand
TCCTGCTCGGCGTTCAGCACGTCGAGCGTGGTGCGGCTGCCCACCACCGCCTCGCGCTGCACGCCGTCGAGCGCGATCTCGGCGGCGCGGATCTGCGCCCGCACGCTCTCCACCTGGGCGCGGGCCGATTGCAGCCCCTCCCAGGCCTGCGTCGCCTGCTGCATCGCCTGGCGCCGCTGGTCGTCCACCACCTGCCGCAGCCGCACCGCGTCCTGCCGCGCCTGCCGCACCGCCGCGTGCTCGGCGCCGCCCTGGTAGAGCGGCACCGACAGGTTGGCGGTGATCTGCTGGCCCGTGCCGCGCGTGTGCGGCTGCTGCTGGTTGTCCGAGCGGAAGGCCTGCGCCTGCACGCTCACCTGCGGCAGCAGCGCCGCCATCTGCACGTCCACCGCGTCGCGCGCCGCCGCCTCGTCGAACAGCGCCGCCACCACCGCCGGGTTGTTGCGCATCGCGACCTCGCGCGCATCCGCCTCCGCCCGCACCGGCACCGAGAGCGGCTGCGGCGCCACCAGCCGCTCCGGCGCCAGCCCGACCACGCGGCGGAAGGTCGCCCGGCTGGTCTGCAGCGTGCCCTCGGCATTGGCCCGCGCCGAGCGCGCCCCCGCCAGCCGGCTCTCCGCCTGCGCCACGTCCGTCCGGGTGATCTCGCCCACCCGGAAGCGCTCGTTCGTCGCGTCCAGCTGGCGCTGCAGCACCTGCACGTTGTTGACGTTCAGCCGCAGCGTCTCCTGGTCGCGGATCACCGCCACATAGGCCTGCACCACGTCCGACAGCACCTGCTGCTCCGCCGCCAGCAGCCGCGCCCGCTGCGCCAGGACCTGGTTCTCCGCCCGCTTGGTCGCCGCCTGCGTCCGGCCGCCGCTGTAGAGCGGCTGCGTCACCGTGGCGTTCAGCCCCGCCGTCTGCCGGTCCGCATCGCTGTAGACGGGCCGCGTGTTGCCGAAGATGTCCGAGGTGCGCGACCGCGTCTGCCCGTTCACGTAGCCCGCATTGCCTGCCACCACCACGCTCGGCCGCCAGCCCGCCAGCGCCTGCGGCACGTTCTCGTCCACCACGCGCAGCTGCGCCCGTTGCGCCTGCAGCGTCGGGTTGTTGGCGTAGGCCTGGCTCAGCGCCTCCTGCAGCGTCTGCGCGCGCGCAACACCCACCCCCAGCAGCGGAGAGGCCACCACAGCCGCCATCACCACCGCAAACGGCATCACCCCTGGGCGAAACGGA
>NZ_JBHSCH010000155.1:0-1245 GCF_042651065.1 Teichococcus aestuarii | reverse complement strand
GCCGCCCTGGCGGCGCGGCGCGACGCGCTGCTGGTGGGCGCCGGGCTGCTCGTGCGGGGCGGCACGAGGCTGTTCCGGCTGGCCGAGGGCGACGCGGCGGCGTGGCATGCGCGGCTGGGCCGGGCGGGCATCCTGGTGCGGCGCTTCTCCGGCCAGCCACGCTGGCTGCGCTTCGGCCTGCCGGGCGACGCGGCGGCCTGGGCGCGGCTGGCGGCGGCGCTGGGCGGCTGAGCCACGCCGGAATCATATCGAGAATCATTCTTAATCGCGTCTAGGATGGGGCATCGCGTCGGAAAGGGGAAAGCCCGCCATGTTCCATCACCGTTCCTGCGGCACCACCCAGCTGGTCGCGCTGATGGCCGCGCACCGCGCCGCGCATCAGGCCGGCGGCCTGCCGGGCGGCGACACTGCGGCCGTGCTGCGCCAGCAGGACATCACCCGGCTGACCGAGGTGCTGCTCGCCACCCCCGGTCCGGAGCCGGCCTGGCACCCCGATGCCACGCCGCGCCGGGCGGCGGCCCGCAACTGAGGCGCCGCCTCAATGGCAGGCGGAGGCCAGCAGCACCGGCAGGCCGCACCAGAGCGTGGCCGCCAGCGCCAGGCCGAGGCCGCCGGTGGCCAGCACGGGGCGGAAGGCGTCCTCCGCGCTGCCCCAGCGCGTGCCGCGCCAACTCCAGGCGAGCAGCGTGCCGAGGAGCGCCAGATGCACCGCCCAGACGCCCAGCAGCACCCAGCGCTGCAGGCTGAGGCCGAGCGCCGCCGGCTGGTCCCACCCCCAGGCGCAGCCGAGCGAGACGGCGACGTAGAGCAGCAGGAAGGCCGAGCTCCAGAGGAGGAAGGCGAGGGTGGCCACCGCCACCCCCGGCAGGCGCCGGAGCAGGGTCATGGCGTCGTCCCCGCCCCGGCCATCCAGGGCCAGAGTTGCAGCAGAAGCAGCGCGGCCAGGCCGCAGAGCGCGGTGTAGCCCTGCCACATCAGGGTGTTGCGCGGCGCCAGGTCGCGCATCGCCGAGACATAGCCGGCCTGGCAGCGGGCGGCGGTGTAGAGCGCCATGATCGTGCCCAGCGCCGCGTGCAGCGCCACATAGAGCGCCAGCACCAGAGCGGTGGCGGCATAGGCGTGGCTGGCAGGCGGCGCGCCGTGCCACAGCGCCAGCGCCGCCACGTCCGCCGCCGCCAGCAGCACCGCCCCGCCACCCAGCAGCGAGAGCAGCGCGCAGGCGCCCACGCGCCCGCGCCGCAGCGC
>NZ_JBHSCH010000154.1:0-1276 GCF_042651065.1 Teichococcus aestuarii | reverse complement strand
TGACCAGCCCCCATCAACTGTTCCGGGCAAGATTTTAGTGGAGCATGGTCAGAGGCGGCGGCGATGAGCCATTGGAACCGGGGTGGGGCACTGGTCTGGCCCTTTCCGGCATGATCACCTCCGGTGCTGGTGGCCTATAGCCAAGCGAGGAATGGGGGCGGGTCGTGTTGTAGTGGACCCGCCACTGCTCGATCAGCACCCTGGCTTCGGCCAGTGTGTTGAACACCTCGCCGTCAAGCAGTTCATCGCGCAGCTTGCCGTTGAAGCTCTCCACATAGCCGTTCTCCCAGGGGCTGCCGGGCTCGATGAAGGCGCTCTTTGCGCCAACGCCGCGGATCCAGCCCTGCACCGCCTTGGCCACGAACTCAGGGCCATTGTCGGAGCGAATATGCGCGGGCGTGCCCCGGGCGATGAACAGCTCCGTCAGCACGTCGATGACATCAAGGGAGCTCAGCTTCCGCGCCACCCGGATCGCCAGGCATTCACGGGTGAACTCGTCCACCACGTTCAGCATGCGGAGCTTGCGTCCGTCGCGCGTCCGGTCCTCCACGAAGTCGTAGGCCCAGACATGGTCCGGCCGTTCGGGGCGCAGCCGCACGCAGGAGCCGTCACTCAGCCACAGCCTTCCACGTTTGGGCTGTCGGGCAGGCACCTTCAGCCCCTCGCGGCGCCAGATCCGCTCCACCCGCTTGTGGTTGCAGTGCCAGCCTTCGGCCCGGAGCAAGGCCGTGATCCGGCGGTAGCCGTATCGGCCGTATTGCCGGGCCAGGCCAATGATCGCCGCCGTCAGCGCCGCTTCGTCGTCCGGAGGGGCTGGTGCCTGCCGCTGCGTCGCGCGATGCTGGCCCAGCACGCGGCAGGCAAAGCGCTCCGAGACGCCCAGCGCCGCCCTGACATGCTCCACCGCCGCCCGGCGACGCGCGGCGCTCAGAAGTTTCCCGACGCGGCTTCCTTCAGCACCAGCTTCTCCAGCGTCAGATCCGCCACGGCCTTGCGCAGGCGGCCATTCTCCTGCTCCAACTGCTTCAGCCGCTTTACCTGGTCCAGCTTCAGGCCACCGTATTCCGACCGCCAGCGGTAGTAGGTCGCCTCCGTCACCCCAATGACCCGGGCTCCCTCGGCCACCGTCTTGCCCTGCGCCACCAACACCTCGACCTGGCGCAGTTTGGCCACGATCTCCTCCGGTTTGTGCTGCTTCCTCGCCATCTCAACCTCCTCCCCTCCGCGTCCCGCTAATCTCACATCAGCGGCGGTACACTTTTAAGGGGGCAGGTCA
>NZ_JBHSCH010000153.1:0-1363 GCF_042651065.1 Teichococcus aestuarii | reverse complement strand
CGGCCTGCCGGCCAATGTGGGCCAGAGCGCCTCGCCCAGCGGCAGCCCGCTGGTGGCCTCGGTGAGCACCACCGAGCGGCACAACGCCACCGGCCGCGTCCCCGGCCCCGTGGGCAACAGCGCCTCGGCCCGGGGCGGCTTCGGCACCGGCCCGCGCCTCGGCTGACGAGGGCTCCGGGCCCCGGCCCGGGCAGCCGGCCCATGCTTCCTGAAAGGGCGCCCCGCCGGCCGGTGGGGCGCCCTTTCCGCATGCGCGGTGCTCAGGCCGCCGCCAGGGGCGGGCTGCCGTAACGGGCCAGGGCCTGGCGCATCCGGTTGACCAGCCACCGCCCGGCGACGCCGGGCGGCCGGCTGCGCTCATGCACCACATGCAGCGGGATGGCGAAGCCGTTCTCCTCGAACAGATGCAGCCGCTTGAGGCGCCCCTCGGCGACATGCGCGGCCACCATGTGCTCCGGCATGTTGCACCAGCCGAAGCCCTCCAGCAGGAAGGCCAGCCGGGTGTTGAGGTCGGCGAAGCGCCAGTGCTGCGGGCTGATCACGCCGCGTGACCAGTTGCTCTTCGGCCCGCCATCGGTCAGCACCAGCTGGACATGCATGGCGAGTTCCTCCCGCGCCAGGGGGCCTTCCAGCCGGGCCAGCGGGTGGCCGGCGGCCACCACCGGAATCATCGGCACGTTCATCAGGAAGTCCACCGCCAGCTCCATCGGCCCGACCGCCTCCACCGGATAGATGGCCAGCCGCACCGTGCCGTCCCGCAGGTGGCGCTCGGGAGAGCTCAGCCCCTCGGTCAGCAGCGTCACCGGCAGGTTGGGGAATTCCTGCCGCAGCGCCTTCAGCGCCTCCATGGCGGGAGCGGGGGGCATCAGCGGGTTGATGGCGATGGTCAGCTCCGGTTCCAGCCCGCCCGTGATGCTGTCGGCGCGGGCGCGCAGCACCTCGGCCTGCTTCAGCATCAGCCGCGCATCCTCGATGATGACGCGCCCTGCCTCGGTGGGCGTGGGGCGCCGGCCGGTGCGGTCGAACAGGGAGAGGCGCAGCGTGCCCTCCAGCGCCTGGATCGACTGGCTGACCGCCGACTGCACCCGCCGCAGCCGCCGCGCCGCCGCCGAGAAGCTGCCCGTCTCCGCCACGGCCACCAGGACGCGCAGCTGGTCGAGTGTCAGGGGGTCGATCATCCATCTCTCCGACTGATGGGTTAGATCATTTATTTAGCAGTTTTTATGATGCCGCTGGGGGCCCATCTCTCTCTGCGACGGCGGGCGATCCCGCCAGAGCCTGAGCAACACACGAGATGAGAGACACGATCATGCGCAACGTTTCCGCTTTCCGCGCCCTGTTCCTGGCCGCCGGCCTGACGGTG
>NZ_JBHSCH010000152.1:0-1375 GCF_042651065.1 Teichococcus aestuarii | reverse complement strand
GGTCGTGTCCCATCGCGTGGTGTAGGAGCGATGGTTCCGGCGGGTTGGGTAGCCGGGATCAGGCTGGCACGGCGGAGAGCCTGATGGGACCAGTATCGCTGACTGCGGCGACGGTCTCCAGCGTCATGTAGCGCGACCGCTGGGTGGCCCACTCGTCGGACTGTTCCAGCAGAATGGCGCCGACGAGCCGCACGACGGCGGCCTCGTTCGGGAATATGCCGACCACATCGGTCCTGCGCTTGATCTCGCCGTTGAGGCGCTCGATGGGGTTTGTGGAGTGCAGCTTCGCCCGGTGCGCGGCCGGGAATGTCATGTAGGCGAGCACGTCCTCCTCGGCGCCATCCATGAGGACAGCGAGCTTCGGGACCTTCGGCCGCAACTGGTCGGCCACCGCTCTCCACTGCCGCCTGGCACCCTCCGCATCGGGCTCCGCGTAGGCGGTGCCGATCCAGGCCGAGACGATGCGGCGCTGCGCCTTTCCGGCATGCGCCAGCGCAGTGCGGGCAAAATGAACGCGGCACCTTTGCCAGGTGGCCCTGAGCACCTTCGTCACGGCGGCCTTGAGGCCCTCGTGGGCATCGGAGACGACGAGCTTCACGCCCCTGAGGCCGCGGCGGGCGAGGCCGCGCAGGAAGTCGAGCCAGAACGGCTCCGCCTCCGAGCTGCCCACCGCCATGCCGAGCACCTCGCGCCGTCCGTCGGCGTTCACGCCCACCGCGATGGTGACGGCGACGGAGACGATGCGCCCTGCCTCGCGCACCTTCACGTAGGTCGCGTCCAGCCAGAGATAGGGCCAGTCGCCCTCGATGGGGCGGGCCAGAAAGTCGCCCACCCGCTCGTCGATCTCGGCGCAGAGGCGGCTGACCTGGCTCTTGGAGACCCCCTCCAGGCCCATGGCGCGAACCAGGTCGTCGACCGATCTCGTGGAGATGCCCTGGACATAGGCCTCCTGGATCACCGCCGTCAGCGCCTTCTCGACGGTCCTGCGTGGCTCCAGGAAGGCCGGGAAGTAGGAGCCGCGCCGGAGACGGGGGATCCGCAGCTCCACCGTCCCGGCCCGGGTCTGCCAGTCCCGCTCGCGATAGCCGTTGCGCTGCACCAGCCGGTCCGGGGAGCGCTCGCCATGAGCGGCTCCCGTCACCTCGCCGACCTCCAGTTCCATCAGCCGCTCCGCGGCAAAGCCGATCATCTCCCGCAGGAAGCTGGCGTCCGAGCCCTTCTCCAACAGCTCGCGAAGGGCAATCTTGTCATCGGTCATCGTGGTGGTCCGAGGTTCGGGTTACAGGTCTCGACAACCCACACCCTACCGAGAACCATTGCGGTGGCCGCCTCCTCAAAAGCGGTCACCTCCTACACCACCACCCGGGACACGACC
>NZ_JBHSCH010000151.1:0-1415 GCF_042651065.1 Teichococcus aestuarii | reverse complement strand
GCGCGGCTTCGTGCTTCTGCCGCGGCGCTGGGTGGTCGAGCGGTCGTTTGCCTGGGCCAGCCGCTTTCGGCGGCTGGTGAAGGACTACGAGCGCTACGCCACCACTCTTGCCGATCTCCATCTCGTCGCCTTCGCCTGCATCATCCTCAAGCAAGCCGCGCAACTGGCCGCAGGTCCATGGCAGCCTTTAGAGTATCACAGAGTCTTTACTACCTATGCGTGCGTATTAGCCAATTTAAACAACCTGAAGAAGGGATTCTATGGCTAGAAATCGTCATAGAGCTTCCCTTCCTTCGCCGAGAGAAACCAGACCATGCCGATCTTCTACGGTTCCGCAAACGCTGACATCATCAATCTTTCTACGCGTACGGCAGACTACACGATCTACGGCAACGGTCTGGATGACTACTCGGCGTCCTCAAGCAACAACACGATCCACTCCGGCTCTGGCAGCGACACAATCTATGCCGGCTATGGCAGGGACATCGTGCGAGCCGGTGCTGGCAATGACACGATCTTCGGTTATGGAGCCGATGGCCTGACGGCCGGTGCCACCGCGGCCTATGCTGAATACGATGGCAGCGATGTTCTGAATGGGGGCGCTGGCAACGACAGCATCTTCGGTGGGGGCGGCAACGACCATCTCCTGGGCGGCACCGGCCATGACATTCTCCATGGTGAAGGCGGGAACGACATCGTTGACGGAGGAGACGGCAACGACATCATCTCGAGCGGCGAAGGCGCCGACATTCTGCGAGGTGGTGCCGGCAGCGATGTCTTCATCTACACGTACAGCGCCACCGGCGCTTCGGATGCGAATGGCGGCCGTGACATTATCCGGGATTTCCAGTCCGGGGCCGACAAGGTCGATCTCAGCGGCTACAATATTTCATCGACTGACCTTACCATCAACCAGACCGCCAAGGGCTTGTTGCTGAGCTTCCTTGCCGTCTATGAGACGGGGGAGATCCTGCTCGAGGGCGTGAGCGGCTTGCATGCAGGCGATATTGTATTCGCTTGAACCTGATTTCCGTTCGCCGATTTTGATGAGGCCTATCAGCTGCGCCTCTTAATTATTTGGCCTGATCACCAGACAACGTGACAATGCCCTTCCACGGTGTGCTGCTGGTCAGGGCTTGCGTGCGCGTGAATCTGCATCACACCATCGAGGCGCTGCTGCCGTCTCCACAGCGGCCTTTCAGTTAGTGCAGGAAAAGGCGTGGTCGCTGCCCTGGAGTATGTCCTTGGTCAGCGACCACTCTCACGCAGCATTACCTCACCCGAACATGTAGTCGGAGCTGGCGAGGTTTGTGACGCCCTGCAGGGTGACATGGTCCACCGAGCCATCGGCTGCCTTGATGGCGAAGACGCTGCTGCCCTCGTGGTAGATGCTGGCGCCCTTGCCGAAGCCTTCC
>NZ_JBHSCH010000150.1:0-1476 GCF_042651065.1 Teichococcus aestuarii | reverse complement strand
CTATCTCGGCCTGCTCAAGGCCAGCGACGCCGCGGCGCGCCAGTCGCGCAACGAGGCGGTCAGCGAGATCAGCCGGGGCCTGAAGGCCATGGCGAAGGAGTTGGGCGTGCCGGTGGTCGCCCTGTCGCAGCTCAGCCGCGAGAATGAGAAGCGAGAGGGCAAGCGGCCCCAGCTCTCCGACCTGCGCGACTCTGGCAGCCTGGAACAGGACGCTGATGTGGTCGCCTTCCTGCACCGCGAACACTACTACCTCGCCAAGAATCCCCCGGCGAAGAAAGACAATGAGACGCCCGAGGATTTCTCGGCGCGCGAGATGGCCTGGCTGGATGCGGTGGACCGCTCCGCCGGCAAGGCCGAGCTGATCATCCACAAGCAACGTCAGGGCCCCACCGGGATCGTGCGCCTGCGCTGGAGCGCCGGCCTGACCTGGTTCCACGACGATCAAGACCACCCGGCGGAGTAAGAGTCATGCCGCGCAAGAGCACCAGCCCCCTCCAGGCCCTGCTGAGTGATCCCCGTCTCCACGAGCTGTCAGTGGATCAGGGGCGGGTGTTCCTGTGCCTGGTGCTGCTCCTGTCCAAGCCGGAAGCGAATGGCCGGATCACCTTCCTGCATTCGGTTGCCCTCGCGGTTTCCAGATGGGTTTCGGTTTCGGAACCCATGACCGAAACCCAGACGGAAACCCACCTGCGCGCGCTGCAGCAGGCCGGGTTCATCGCGGTCGACTGGGAGGCCCGCAGCATCGCGCTGCCCGGCCAGGAAGAGCGCGACGCGCGGGCAGAACGCGCAAGAATCAACGGCTCCAAGGGCGGCCGGCGACGGAAGGACGACACGCAGGAGAGCTATCTGGCACGTCGCCAGGGGCACCTCCCGCTGCCCATCGGAGGCGGCAAGGCCGAAACCCAGGAAACCCAGAGCGAACCCAGCCGGGAAAGCTCGCGCGCGGTAGTACCTACTACCTCTCAGAGAGAGGTTAGTAATACCGCGCGCGAGGCACCCGCATGGGTTTCGCTGGGCCAGGAGCTGGCCGAGATCGCGGGCATGGATGCGACGAACGGTCGCTGGGATTGCCGGCAGGTCCAGGCGTGGCTGAGCCAAGGGCACAGCGCCGAGGCCATTCGCCGCGCCGTGCGCCAGGTCGCCAGCCGCAAGGGCTATCAGGCCGCCAAGGTGTTCACCTTCCGCTTCTTCGACGCTGCCGTGCAGCAGCAGGCGCAGCAGGGCGCCGCCGCGAGCGTGGGCTCGGACGCGCTGATCCAGCGCATGGACGAAGACGCCTACCACGCCCGGCTGTCGGCCTGGGCGATGAACCCCAAGGGGCCGCGCCCCGCGCGCTCGGCCGCCTGAAAGGACAACCCATGCAGCCGATCGGAGACGTGACTGTTGATTGCCACTGAGACCTGACCCGGGGTTGCCACGAGGATCTGACCCGGGTTGTGGATGCGGGGTTTTCAGATCTCGTCAGGTCGGCTGTGG
>NZ_JBHSCH010000149.1:0-1496 GCF_042651065.1 Teichococcus aestuarii | reverse complement strand
ATTAAAAGAAATGGGTGTTTTAAATGGCCAATAAGCAAGTTGAAATATCTATGGCTGAATGGGATGTTATGAATATAATATGGGATAAAAAATCAGTATCAGCTAATGAAATTGTAGTTGAAATTCAAAAATATAAAGAAGTTAGCGATAAAACGATTAGAACATTAATCACAAGACTATATAAAAAAGAGATTATAAAACGATACAAATCAGAGAATATTTATTTTTACTCATCAAATATTAAAGAAGACGATATTAAAATGAAAACTGCTAAAACCTTTCTTAATAAACTGTATGGAGGGGACATGAAAAGTTTAGTGCTGAATTTTGCGAAAAATGAAGAAATAAATAACAAAGAAATTGAAGAATTGCGAGACATTTTAAATGATATTAGTAAAAAGTAATTAGAGATATGTTTCAAACATAATACATATGTAAACTATGCTTGACTCTTATTAAATTAGTTTTGTTAATAACATTTAAAATATTTTATTAAATATGAGAGTGTCCAGAAAATAACCATTTTCTATACACTCTCTTTTTATGTCTATATATATAGCGAGTATACATATTTTAGTGTTCAATAACCCAACAGAAAATCTATGTTCATAAATATGGTTAGAATTAAGTTATGATACAATGAAGATGTATATAGGAGGTTTGTATTTTGAAAATAGGTTATGCAAGAGTTTCAACTGGTTTACAAAATTTAAATTTGCAGGAAGATCAATTAAATCAATATGGTTGTGAAAAGATATTTAGCGACCACATAAGTGGATCAAAAAGTAAACGTCCTGGTTTAGATAAAGCCATTGAATTTGCGAGGGCAGGAGATACGATTGTTGTTTGGAGACTAGATAGACTAGGGCGTAATATGGAAGATTTAATCACATTAGTTAATGAACTTAATAATCGAGGCGTGAGTTTTCATAGTTTAGAAGAAAATATAACAATGGATAAATCAAGTTCTACAGGACAATTGTTATTTCATTTATTCGCAGCATTTGCAGAGTTTGAACGCAACTTAATTTTAGAACGTTCTTCAGCAGGACGAATTGCCGCTCGTGCTAGAGGACGCTATGGAGGTCGTCCCGAAAAATTAAATAAACAAGATTTAAAGTTACTCAAAACACTTTATGATAATGGAACACCAATTAAAACTATTGCAGAACAATGGAAAGTTTCACGTACCACAATCTATCGTTATCTCAATAGGTTAAATAATCAAGAAAATAAAGATAAATAATATTACTAAGTTTTAAGAAAGATAAAAATAGACAGGACACACCCTAATCATACAAAATGAATTGTTGAAATTACAGCAATTAAAATGTATGATTAGGGTGTATATTAATTATGAGGTGAAACTAAATGATTGTGGGCTATGCGCGGGTATCATCAGTAGATCAAAATTTAGAAAGACAACTTGAAAATTTAAAAACATTTGGTGCTGAAAAAATTTTTACAGAAAAACAATCAGGTCAATCTATAGAAAA
>NZ_JBHSCH010000148.1:0-1497 GCF_042651065.1 Teichococcus aestuarii | reverse complement strand
GGCGGGCTGCGCCGCGCCGTCCAGCGGCAGGTAGGGCACCACCCCCTGCAGGCGGTCATCCACCAGGATCTTCGGGTTGCGCCGCAGGATCTCCTCCATCGTCTCGAGGTAGAGGCGGCGGATCGTCACGTCCTGCGCCACCTGGTAGGCGGAGAGGATGGAGGTGAAGCGCGACGCCTCGCCGCGGGCGCGGGCGACCTGGCTCTCCTTGTAGCCTTCCGCCTCCTGGATCATCCGCTGGCCCTCGCCGCGGGCGCGGGGGATGATGTCGTTGCGGTAGGCCTCGGCCTCGTTGCGCATACGCTCGCGGTCGGCGTTGGCGCGCTGCACGTCGCGGAAGGTGTCGATCACCTCGGCCGGCGGCTCCACCTTCAGCAGCTGGATCTGCGCCAGCTCGATGCCCGAGCCGTACTGATCGAGGATGAATTGGGTGCCGGTGCGCACCGCCTGCTCGATCTCGGCACGCGCCTCGGTCAGCGCCGGCTGGATGGGGGTGCGGCCCACCACCTCGCGCATCACGCTCTCGGCCGCGAGCTTCACGGTCTGCTCGGGGTTGCGGGTGTTGAACAGGTACTCGCCCGCGTCGCGGATGCGCCAGAACACCGCGAAGTCGATGTCGATGATGTTCTCGTCACCGGTCAGCATCAGGCTTTCCTCGATCACGTCCCGGGCGGGGACGGGACGGGTCAGCGGCGCGTCGCTGGAGGCCCGGAAGCCGACATCGATGCGGTTGATGCGCGTCACGCGCGGCGTGGTCACGCTCTCCACCGGCCAGGGCAGGCGGTAGTTCAGGCCCGGCATGGTGGTGCGGTTGAAGGCGCCGAAGCGCATCACCACGCCCTGCTCGTCCGGCTGCACGCGATAGATGCCGCTGGCGGCCCACAGGCCGAGCAGCACCACGGCGCCGATGCCGATCCACTTGCCGGTGCCGCCGCCGCCGGGCAGGAAGCGCCGCAGCGCGTCCTGCGCCTGGCGGATGGCCTCGTCGAGATCAGGGCCGCCGCCGGGACTGCGCCCGCCGCCGCCGCCCTGTGGCGGTTGTCCCCAAGGTCCACCGGGGCGTGGATTGCCCCAAGGGCTGCCTCCTTGGCCGGATCCGCCGCTACTGTTCCAGGGCATAGGCTGGCTGCTCTCCCGTTACGTGTGCTCCCGGCCACAGACGCTTGCGCACAGACGGTGCATGCGCGACAGGGCCGGACCATATGTCGCCCTGTCCGGGCCAAGGCGCAATCCATGCGGATCACGCCACGGCGAGGGCGGGGCCGATATTGTCCGGTATGAAGGGGTTTTCAAGCGATGTCGGAGTCACTGTCGGAGGCCGTGCGCGCGGCGCTCGCCACGCTGCGGGACCCGGAGAGCGGGCAGGACGTTGTTTCCTCCGGCATGTTGCAGGGGCTTTCGGCGCGGGACGGCATGGTGCAGTTCGCCCTCGCCGTGCCGCGCGAGCGCGCCCGGGCGCTGGAGCTGCTGCGCGCGGCGGCCGAGCACGGGCCGTCG
>NZ_JBHSCH010000147.1:0-1509 GCF_042651065.1 Teichococcus aestuarii | reverse complement strand
ACATCCTTGTTAAATTGTTTATATCTGAAATAGTTCATACAGAAGACTCCTTTTTGTTAAAATTATATTATAAATTCAACTTTGCAACAGAACCATTTAGAATATTAAAATTCCTTCATTACACTCTTGGCGGTTTCACTTATCAACTTATCATTTGGCTTATCACTTTTATTGTCTTTATTCGTAAAAATGACTAAAACAATAGGTTCAGATTGGCCCTTAGGATAAACAAAAGCAACATCATTTCTAGAAGCATATGTTATTGCTTGACCACTTTTATCAGCAACCTTACAGTCTTTTGAAACACCGTCTTTAATTAAAGTATCTCCGCTTTTATTATTTAACATTAAATCAAGTAAGAATTTTTTGTTTTCTTTGCTTAATTTTCCATTTGCGATAAGTTTATTTAAAGTCTTACCGAAAGCAGCAGGTGTTGAAGTATCTTTTTTGCTCTTTGGTGAATAGTAATTTAATTCTATCTCATATCTAACTGGATTTGTTACTTTATCTCCTAGTTCTTTTAGACGTTGTTTAACTTTTTTGATTCCACCAATTTCTTTTATAATTTTATTGTTTGCTGTATTATCACTATATGCCATTGAAGCCTCAATAAGTTCTTTTAAAGTGATATCTTTTCCTACATATTTTTCTAAAATAGGAGAATAAGCAACTATATCATCTTTGTTAATATGTATTTTTTTATTTAACTTATTATAAGGTACTTGTTCTAACAAAATAGCACTATTTATCGCTTTTGAAGTCGAAGCATAGGCAAATCTCTTATCTGAATTAAATTTTACTTCCTTACCACTTTTAGTATCTAAAGCATAAACACCAATATGAGCATTATATTTTTTTTCTAAATCATTTAACTCTTTGGCATGTGAACTGTTTGAATTACATGCACTTAAAACTAAAGCAATTGCAATTAAAAATATTAACTTTTTCAAAATAAACCCTCCAATATTACAGTTGTAATTTTTACAAATTAATAATATTACAATTGTAATATTGGTGTCAATTGTTTATTATAAATAATTGAAAGAAGGTGTCAAAATGGCTAAATTACTAATAATGAGCGTAGTAAGCTTTTGTTTTATATTTCTATTGTTAGTATTTTTTAGGTATATATTAAAACGCTATTTTAATTATAGTTTAAATTATAAAGTTTGGTATCTAACTGTGCTTGCTGGATTAATTCCTTTTATCCCAATTAAATTCTCTTTTATAAAATTTAATAATGTGAATAATCAATCGCCCACAGTTGAAAGTAGGTCACACGACTTGAACCATAACATAAATACCACCAAACCTGTTCAAGAGTTCACAACAGATATCCATAAGTTTAATTGGGATTCAATTGATAATATCTGCACAGTTATTTGGATAGTTTTGGTTATTATTTTAAGTTTTAAATTTTTGAAATCCTTATTATATCTTAAATATTTAAAGAGACAGTCACTTTATCTAAACGAAAATGAAAAAAATAAAATAGATACGATACTTTTC
>NZ_JBHSCH010000146.1:0-1666 GCF_042651065.1 Teichococcus aestuarii | reverse complement strand
CCGCACCGGCGCCAGCAGCAGCAGGGGCGGCGAAAGCGCGGCGGCGGCGATCTCGGCCAGGCCGCGCGCGCCCACGGTCTCGGCGGCGGCCACCACCAGCGGCGCGCCGCGCGGCCCCCCGGCCGTGGCCCCGGCCTCGGTGATCAGGACCGGCGTGCCGCGCCGCAGCTCGCTGGCCGCGCGATGCACCGCCCGCAGGGCCAGTGCCACGGCATCCGGCACGATCGCGCCGAGTTCCGCCTCATGCCGCAGATCCGGCGCGACATTTCCAGTGCTGGTCATCCGATGCCTTCCGTGTGCCGCTCGCCCCCGTGCCGCTCCGCCTCTCACGGGAGCCATGCACATGGGGTGTGTCTTCCGTTATCCCCAATGTGGCGCTTGGTTCCAGCTTGCCACCCCACCCAGAAAAGTGGTGAAAAATGAATCCCATGATCGTATCGCGGTGGTGGGTCTTGCCCTGTGAGGCCATCACGGTCAGGATAGGGCTTGGTGGCCTTCCGGCTGCCCGGCTAACTCCGGGAGGTAGAAGCCATGTTTTGCAATAGGCTAAGTCGGGAGAGCGCATGACCGGCCCGCGGCCGATCCTGATCGTGGACGACGATGACGCGCTGCGCGCGACGTTGTCCGAGCAATTGGCGTTGGATGGTGAATTCGCGCCTCTGGAAGCCGCCACGGCGAACGAGGCGGCGACACAGCTGCTCTCGCCCGATTCGCGGTGCGACGCCGTGCTGCTCGACATCGGCCTGCCCGATGGCGACGGCCGCGAGCTCTGCGCACGCCTGCGGCAGGAGGGGGTGAAGATCCCCATCATCATGCTGACCGGCGCGGATGGCGAGCAGGATGTGGTGCGGGGGCTCGATTCCGGCGCCAACGACTACATCGCCAAGCCCTTCCGCGTGGGCGAGCTGCTGGCGCGGCTGCGCGCCCAGCTCCGCGTCTTCGACAATTCGGAGGACGCGGTCTTCGTCATCGGCCCCTACACCTTCCGCCCCTCGGCGAAGATGCTCATGGAGCCGGTGAAGAACCGCAAGATCCGGCTGACCGAGAAGGAAGCCGCGATCCTGAAGTTCCTCTACCGGGCCGGCGGCCGGCCGGTGGCGCGGCAGATCCTGCTGAACGAGGTGTGGGGCTACAACGCCGCCGTCACCACGCACACGCTGGAGACGCACATCTACCGCCTGCGGCAGAAGATCGAGCCGGACCCGGCCAACGCCGCCCTGCTGCTGACCGAGGGTGGCGGCTACCGCCTCGACCCCCAGGCCGGGCGCGCCGCCGCCGCCTGAGGGCAGGGCCGCCATGCCGACCGAACGAAGCCGGGCACCCGTTGCCCGGCTTTTTTCATGCCCGCCGCTTGGTCTGCGCCGGGCGGCCCCGCCGGAGCCCGATGCTCCGTCCCGGCTGCGAGGGGCGGCCGCCGGACCGTCCTGCGGGGGCCGGGGCTCCGCCGCCCGCCGCAGGCGGAGCCCCGGCTTCGGTCCCCGCCCCGGGCGGGGCCCGGGAGGCGGGCCGGACAGCGCCCCCGGGGCCCGCTTGCCTCAGGGCCAGAGAGGCGCCCCCTCCAGCCCCGCGCTTTCCGGCAGGCCGCAGATCAGGTTCGCGTTCTGCACCGCCTGGCCGGCCGCGCCCTTGCCGAGATTGTCCACCACCCCCATCGCGATCACCAGGT
>NZ_JBHSCH010000145.1:0-1837 GCF_042651065.1 Teichococcus aestuarii | reverse complement strand
GGCATGCCGCGCCAGCGCCGCGGCGGCGCCCGTCCAGTCCTTCCGCTCGGCCAGCAGGGTGGCCAGGCGCGCGGCGCCGGCCGCGCCCGGCCCGCGCGGCGCGGCCTCGGCGCCCGCGGCATCGCCGGACAGGGCCAGGGCACGCGCCTCCGTCATCTCCCGGCGGACATCGGCCTCCTCCTCCTCCTCCCCCGGGGAGGCGCGCAGCGCGGCCAGGGCGCCGGCACCCTCCCCCGCGCTCACCAGCAGCTCGGCCTCGCGCAGCCGCAGCGGCGCCGGCTGCGCGCTGCGCAGCGCGGCCTGGCGCAGCAGCGCGGCGCCCTGGGCATGCAGGTCCAGCCCCGCGAGGCCGTCGGCCACGCGCAGCGCCGCCGCGTCCAGGGCGGGGCCTGCGGGCAGGGTCTGCATCTCCGCCTCCAGCCGCTGTGCCGCCTCCAGTGCCGGCAGGCCGGGCTGGACGAGGCGCTGCATCGCCGCCGCGTCGCGCAGCGCGGCGATCTGCGGCGCGGCGTCGGGGAACAGCGCGAGGGTCTCCTCCAGCAGCTCCAGCGCCGCCTCGGCCTGCCCCGCCTCGCGGTACAGGGCGGCGGCGCGCAGGCGGCGGGCCAGCTCCCGCTCATCGCCGCGCCAAGCGGCGAGGCCGGCGGCCAGCGCGGCGGCCACCCCGGCCGGATCGGTCTCGCCGGCGGCGAGGCGCAGCTCCGCCATGCGGCCGATGGCCCGGGCGCGCAGGTCGCGGTCCCGCCCCTCGGCCAGGGGGCCATAGGCGGCCAGCGCGGCCGTATGGTCGCCCTGCGCCTCGGCGATGCGGGCGCGGGCATAGGCGATGCCGGGCGTGGCGGCCTCGCCGTCCGGCAGGTCCCTCAGCAGCGCCGCGGCCGTATCGGCCCGGCCCTGCCCGGCCAGGCTGCGCGCCGCCAGCGGCAGAAGGCGGCGGCGCAGGGCCTCCGGCCAGGCGCGCAGCAGCGGGGCCGTGGCCTCCAGCTCCCGCAGCGCCGCCTCGGATTCCGGGGCCAGCTCGTCATCGCGCAGCCCGGCCAGGGCGCGCCACAGCCGCACATCCTGTTGCGCCGCCGGCAGGCGTGCATCCTCCAGCGCGGCCGCCGCCTCCTCGGCCCGGCCGGCCAGCAGGGCGCCGGCGCCGGACAGCAGGATGGCACGGGGCTCGCTGGCCAGGCGGGGGTCCTCGGTCACGGCGAGGGTGGTCAGGGCCTGCGCCTCCACCCCCAGCCCGAGCGCCAGCAGCGACTCCGCCAGCGCCAGGCGCAGCGGCCCGCGCGCCAGGGAGGGCGCGGCGGCCACCGCGTTGAAGGCGGCGTGGCGGCGGGCCAGCAGGGCGGAAACAGGCTCGTCCGGCAGCGCCAGCAGGGTCTCGCCCGCGGGTGCCGGCTGCAGCGCCAGGGCACCGCCGCGCGCCAGGGGCACGGCGAAGCCCTCCGGGACCGAACGCAGCGTCACCAGGTCGGAGCGCACCGCCAGCGCCACGCCGGCCTGGGTGGGCAGCAGGTCGAACGGCGCGTGCTGCTGCGCGCCGTGCAGGGCGGCACCGGGCGGGGCCACCAGGCCCAGCAGCAGCAGGCCGTCGCCGGCCGGGTCGGGCACGGCGATGACGCGGCCGGCACCCTCAGCGCGCATCAGCAGGCGGGGCTGGCCCTCCGCCGGGCCCGCCTCGTGCCGGGCCTGCACGGCGGGGGCGGCGGGTGCTCCGGCGTCCTCGGGCCACAGCGCCCAGCCGCCTTCCGGCGTGGCGCGGAGCTGCGCGGGGTGGCGCACCTTGCGCTGGCGCAGCACGGTGCTGCCGGGCACCTCCATCACTTCCACGGGGCCAAGCGCGGCG
>NZ_JBHSCH010000144.1:0-1930 GCF_042651065.1 Teichococcus aestuarii | reverse complement strand
AGCCGGCCCCGCGCGGCGCCCCCCTCCGCCCGCGGCCCCTGCCGCCGCCGCTCCGGCCCCAGCCCTCGCCCTTGCCGCCGACGCCGCCGGCGCCCGAGGCCTCCGCCCTGCCGGAGGGGGTGGTGCTGGTCGGCGCCTCCACCGGCGGGCCGCCGGCGCTGGAGATGCTGCTGGCGCAGCTGCCGGCGGGCTTCCCCTGGCCGCTGGTCATCGCGCAGCACATGCCGGCCGCCTTCACCCAGGCCCTGGCGCAGCGGCTGGACACGCAATGCGCGCTTTCCGTGGTGGAGGTGGCGCAGCCCATGCCGCTGCGGCCGGGCCACGCCTATGTGGCGCGCGGCGATGCCGACATCCTGCTCTCCCGCAGGCCGGGCGGCCTGGTGGCGCTGCCGGTGCCGTCCGCGCCGGCGCATCGCTGGCACCCGAGCGTGGACCGGCTGGTGGACAGCGCGCTGCAGCACATGCCGGCCCCCCGCCTGGCCGGCGTGCTGCTCACCGGCATGGGCAATGACGGCGCCGCCGCCATGGCGCGCCTGCACGCCGCCGGCGGCCGCACCCTGGCCGAGGCGGAGGAGAGCGCGGTGATCTGGGGCATGCCGGGGGCGCTGGTGCGCGGCGGCGGCGCCACCCAGGTGGCGCCGGTGGAAGCCATGGCCGCCTGGCTGCGGCACTGGGTGGAGGCATGAGCGTGCCCGCCTCGCCCCATACCGCTCCCGCCCCGCTGAGCCGGCAGGAGCTGATGCAGCTCTGCGACTTCCTCTACCGCCACACCGGCCTCGCCTATGGCGAGCCGAAGCGCTACTACATCGAGCGCCGCGTGGCCGAGCGGGTGCTGCACAGCGGCGCGGCGGGCTTCGCCGCCTACATGGCGCGGCTGCGCAACAGCCCGGCGGAGGTGGAGGCGCTGGTCAACAGCCTCACCGTCAACGAGACCTACTTCTACCGCGAGGACTACCAGCTCCGCTGCCTGAGCGGCGGGATGCTGCCCGAGATCGCCGCGCGGCGCAGCCCCGGCGACCGCATCCGCCTGTGGTCGATGCCCTGCGCTACGGGGGAGGAGGCCTATTCCCTGGCGCTCTGGCTGCTGGAGAACTGGCCGGTGGTGGATGCCTACCATGTCGAGATCGTCGGCTCCGACATCGACACCCGCGCCCTGGCGGCGGCGGTGGCGGGGGAGTATGGCGCCCGCGCCCTGTCGCGACTGCCGCCCGCGCTGGTGGCGCGCTATTTCGAGCCCCTGCCGGGCGGGCGGCACCGCATCATCCAGGACCTGCGGGAATCGGTGCGCTTCACCGCGGCCAACCTGGTGGAGCCGGCGAGCATGGCGGCGCAGGGCGGCTTCGATGTCATCTTCTGCCGCAACGCCCTGATCTATTTCGACACCGCCTCCCGCCAGCGCGCGATGGAGAACCTGGAGGCGGCGCTGCTGCCGGGCGGCTTCCTCTGCCTGGGCCACAGCGAGACGATGATGCCGCGGCCGGGCCGGCTCCAGCCGCGCCGCCTCGGCGGGGTTCTGGTGCATCAGCGGCCGGAGGCGGCATGAACGAGTTGCGTGACCAGTTCCTGATCGAGGGGCGGGAGCTGCTGGAGCAGGTGGGGGAGGCGCTGCCGGCCCTGCGGGCGGCGCAGGCCGGGCCGGCGCTGCTGGACCGGCTCTTCCGCGCCGTGCACACGCTGAAGGGCTCGGTCGGCCTGTTCCCGCTGGCGCCGATGGGGCTGGTGCTGCACGCCATGGAGGACCGGCTGGACACGCTGCGCGCCGCCCCCGCCACGCCGGAGGTGGTGCTGGCGCTGCAGGATGCCGCCGCCTGCTGCGAGGCCTGGCTGGAGGAATTCGCCAGCGAGGACGGCCTGCCGGACGGCGCGGCGGCGGAGGCCGCGGCGCTGGCCGCGCGGCTGCGCCCCGGCCCCGGCCCCGCCGGCGGCACCC
>NZ_JBHSCH010000143.1:0-1940 GCF_042651065.1 Teichococcus aestuarii | reverse complement strand
AGGCTGGATGTCGAACATGCGCGTTGTGCTGAAGCAGCCGATGCTAAACAGGATGCTCCAGAGCGCGAAGGCGGCCAGGAAGGTTCGCGGATCCCAGCGGAGCGCCGCGTTCACTCGTGCAATCATTCCTACTCCATAGGTGCTGGCGGAGAATGCGAGCCATGCGGCGGATCACCAGGAGGGGTTACAGCGGCAGCCTCATGAGGCTGCTGAAATAGCGGTGGAGCAGACTTTGGCGCTTACACCAGCGGCCGGCGCGCAGGCGTGAAGGACATGGCGTACAGGCGCTGGAAATACCGCTGGATCAGGCTCACCCGGCGCTGGTCGCCGTACAGGTACCGCCGATAGAACTGCAGGTTGGACAGCATGCCGGTGTACCGCTGCGCCAGCGTGACCGCGTACAGGGAGCCGATGCCCATGGCCGAGGTGCCGGCGCCGTTGTCGGTCGCGGTCGGAAGGCTCCACAGGTTGTTGACGCACAGCGCCAACTCGGTCCCGTTGCTTGTCATGATGATATTGGCGTCGGTGCCCCAGGCGTACGGAATGGTGATAGAGGCGCTCCCGTGCTGGGCCACGATACTGCCGGGGGTCTGCGCGTTGGCCGAGCCGGTGATCTGCAGCAGCGTCCGCGCCGAGAGCGAGTTGAACCGCGCCAGAATCTGGCCGCTGCCCGTCCCGGGGTAGGGTACCCGCACGCAAGCCACGATGCCAAAGGCGGCGGCGAAGTTGGGCTGCGGCACGGCGGACGGGCCGCCGTCCCACTGGTACACGCCGTTCGCCGCGTGGTCGGAGACGGGGCGGCCGTTCACCACCCCGTCGACCAGCTTGGACGGCCCCATGCCGGTGGCAGTGCCGGGCTTCAGGAATGCCCCGCTGCCCTTCAGATCCCGCCATTGCAGAATGTCGCGGGTGGCCGCATCGACCACCATGTCGGGTTCATAGGCGCGGAACCAATGCAGCAGGTCGGCGTCCTCCAGCATCTGCTGGTCGAGCGGCTTGGCGATCGGCGCGGCGCTGCCCGGAACGGAGGTGGCGACGATGATGCGACTCATGTGAGAGCTTCCTCGAAACGCATGGCGGGATAGGCGACAAGTGAAGGGACGGGGTGGCCAAGGTCCGCCCAATGGTTGCGGTAGGTCGTGACGGCTTCCAGCGCCGTCCGGCCGAGGGACCAGCCGGCCAGCACTTCGCCACCCGTCTGCAGGGCGGAGCGGATGCGCAGTGGCGTGGCAGGCAGGTCGGCCGCCCCCACGAGGTCCAGCGTCTTCGCGCCGCTGATCGTCACGGCCGAGAGCGGCACATTGGTGCCGTCCTGCTGCCAGATCTCGAAGCCGCGCTGCGGCGCGTCGGGGGTCCAGCTCGACCAGGAGAGCGCCGTCGCATCCGGTGGCAGCTCCCACGTGATGCGCACGGTTGATGCGCTGAGGCGGGCGAAGCCGGTGGGCCGCAGGCCACGGGGGTTCAGCCCCCGCATGATCGCGTCGAGCGTGTGCGCATCACGCGCGGCCTGGATCATGCGCCCGTAATAGCTGGCGTGGATATTGTCGCCGAGGGGGCAGTCATACATCGGGCCGGAGCCGTAGAGGCCCGGGATGCCCTCTTTCAGGATCTGGTATTGCGCCAGGACCGGCCGCTGCACGCCCGTGGTCGCGTTGGCGTTGCCGTTCACCTGCTGGATTACGAAGTCCGGCAGGCTGGACATGCCGGCCGCCACACGCGCGTCTTCGCGCAGGTCGGCCTGCAGTTGGCGCAGCATGTCGAGATAACCGTCCGTGTCGTTCTCGCCCTGGCACCAGCGGATGACCACCCGCAGCGGGCGCCCCATGCGGGCCGCGGCGCCCCGTGCCGAGGTGACGGCAGCCAGCACGTGCTGGTACTGGATCGTGCCCTTGATGAACTTGTCGATGTTCTGGCCGCCCCACCACACGGTGTGGCCGATC
>NZ_JBHSCH010000142.1:0-1964 GCF_042651065.1 Teichococcus aestuarii | reverse complement strand
GCGCGGCGCGCCGGGGTGCCGGCGGCGCGGCTGCGGCTGGCCGAGGCCGCCCGCGCCGCCGGCCTGCCCATCGCCAGCCATGACGACGCGACGGTGGAGGAGCGGGCGATGTTCCGCACGCTCGGCGCGGGCATCTGCGAGTTCCCGATGGCCGAGGCGGTGGCCGAGGCGGCGCGGGCGGCGGGCGAGGCGGTGGTGATGGGCGCGCCCAACGTGGTGCGCGGCGGCAGCCATCTGGGCTGGGCCAGCGCCGCGCCGCTGGCCGAGCGTGGCCTGGTGACGGTGCTGGCCTCGGACTATGTCTGGCCCTCGCTGCTGGAGGCGGCCTTCGTGCTGGAATCGCGCGGGGTGCTGGATTTGCCCGCCGCCTGGGCGCTGGTCAGCGCCAACCCCGCCGCCGCGGCGGGCCTTGCGGACCGCGGGCGGCTCTCGCCCGGGCTGCGGGGCGACGTGGTGCTGGTGGACCCGGACCGGCGGGCGCCCGTGGCGGTGTTCTGCGGCGGCGGCCTGGCCTGGGTGGCGCCGGAGGCGGCCAGCCGCCTGATGCCCATGCCTGCCATGGCGTGACAGAAAGGAGCGGGGAGGGCGCCGGTCCTCCCCGTGCAGCGAAGCCGGACACCAAGAAAACCGGAAACAAAGAAAAAGGGCGCCGTTTCCGGCGCCCTCTTCCTTGATTGGCTCCCCGAGTTGGACTCGAACCAACGACCTAGCGATTAACAGTCGCGTGCTCTACCAGCTGAGCTATCGGGGATCAGCGTGTGGCCGGCGCTATAGCGGGGCGTTCCGGGCTCTGCAAGACCCCTTTGAAACCGTTCCGCTTTCGCGTCGTCCACCGGATGATCGGTGGGGTAGTCCGTGGAGGCCCGAGCCGGAATTGAACCGACGTACGCGGATTTGCAGTCCGCTGCATCACCACTCTGCCATCGGGCCTTCGGTGGGGGTGTATCGTGGGTCTGAGGCTCCCGGTCAAGAGTGCCTTGCGCTTGGCGCGCGGCGCGCGGCGCGCCTATAACGCCGGCACGGCGCGGGAAGTGGTCCGTGCCCCGGCAGTCGAGGACAGCAGGCGATGGATTTCGCGGGTGCGCGCAAATGGATGGTGGACGGGCAGCTTCGCCCCAACAAGGTGACCGACCCGCGCATCCTCTCGGCCATGTCGGACCTGCCGCGGCACCGCTTCGTGCCGCCGGCGCAGGCGCCCCGCGCGCATGCCGATGAGGACGTGCCGCTCGGCGGCGGCCGCGTGATGATCCAGCCCATGATGCAGGCCCGGCTGATGCAGCTGGCGCAGATCCGCGCCGAGGAGCAGGTGCTGCTGCTCGGCGCCGGCAGCGGCTATGGCGCGGCGCTGGCCGCCCGCCTCGGCGCCCGCGTGACGGCGGTGGAGAGCGCGCCGGCGCTGCTGGCCCTGGCGCGGGACGCGCTGGCCGGGCTGTCGGTGGCGCCGGGCAGCATCCGCATCATCGAGGGCAATGCCGCGCGCGGCCATGCCGAGGGCGCGCCCTACGACCTCATCCTCATCGAGGGGCAGGTGCCGGAGATCCCGCCGCTGCTGGTCGAGCAGCTGGCCGAGGGCGGCCGGGTGGTGGCCGTGCAGCGCCGGCCGGGGGAGGCGGGGGCTGCCGTGCTGGGCCGCCGCCTGGGCGGCTCCTTCAGCCTGACCGAGGCGTTCGACTGCGGCACCGCGCCGCTGCCGGATTTCCAGCCGCAGCCCGGCTTCGTCTTCTGAAGCCGCAGCGCCGGGGGGCCGCGTGCGGCCCGCCGGCGTTTTGTATGGCGTGCCGCTGGCCGCCGGCGGCCCGCTCCGCTAGCCTGCGCCACCTCCGGGCCAGACCCGGCCTTTCGCGCAGGAGCATGCCCATGCCCATGAATCCGTTTCGCCCAGGGGTGATGCCGTTTGCGGTGGTGATGGCGGCTGTGGTGGCCTCTCCGCTGCTGGGGGTGGGTGTTGCGCGCGCGCAGACGCT
>NZ_JBHSCH010000141.1:0-1986 GCF_042651065.1 Teichococcus aestuarii | reverse complement strand
AACCTTCCTGGCCGCCTTCGCGCTCTGGAGCATCCTGTTTAGCATCGGCTGCTTCAGCACAACGCGCATGTTCGACATCCAGCCTGTGTTCCGTGTTCTGCGGGACGTCGGGCTGCGGGAGAGCTTCTGGGGCGCGGTGACATTGATCGATGGCCTGCTGCTGATGCTCACCCTGTGGATGGGCTCCATCAACACGCGCGCGGCTGTCGCCTGCCTGTCCGCTGGGCTGTGGGCATTCGTCGGCGGCACCATGGTGTGGAGCGGCAGCCTGCAGGGGTTCTTCAGCCCGGCCGGTGCCTTCTCCATTCTGGGCAGCGCTGGCTGCGTGGCCGCCACGATTCAGTGGGCAAACTGGGGGCGATAAGATGGAGCCATTCGCGAACTGGCCGGCTCTCCTGCTCTCCCTGTGCGCCGTCGTGCTGGGCTTTGTCGGCTTCCGTGCCACGCAGGCCAAGACGCTCAAGGATGATCTGACCGGCGTGGAGCAGCGCGCCCAGGCTGGCCTGAAGGCACTGGAGGAGAAAGCTGCGCTGCTGGTCAAAGGCGCAGCCGATGTGGAATCCAAGGCTCGTCACGACCTGGCCAACCTGGTTGCCCGCGAGACTGCACGGCTGGAAGCGCAGCTTCGCCAGCAGGACCGGGACATGGCCCGCAAAGAAGAGATGCAGGCGGTGGAGCGGCGCGTCTCCGAAAACCTGGCGCGGGTGGAGGCGAAGCTGGACCGCCTCGCCGATGGGCTGAGCAAAATGGCCGCCTTTGATGGAAACGTCAGGGCGCTTACCGAAAAGCTGTCCTGGCTGTCCGATCGTATTGAAGCGCTCGAAGTGCGCCCAAAGCGGCAGGACTGATAATGGCAAGATCGTGCTTGCACGTCTTTCAAATATGAGAGGGCTTCTTGTGCACCCAAACAATAATAGCTGCGTCAGGGCTGCCAGATCTTGGTAAATTTGAATTACTAAAAGAAACCGCATTCTGTTTTCTGTTAATCTCTATGCCAGCTTTTTTCATGGCTTTTACGATTAATGACGAATAGGGAGTTTTTATTTCGACCACTTCTAATCCAGAATTTGCCGACCCAACAATTATTGCAGTATTTGCTATAAGACTTACTTTTATTCCGCATTCAATAAAACATATCGCTAATTGTTTAGCGTAATTTTCTGACTCAGCATCAAGTTTATGGAATATATCAGCCCGAAGATCTTTCGGAATGCTAATAAGTTCATCCTTCATGATATTTAGCTGCTGCATTCTGATCTTTCTGGGACCCATCCGCTCTTCAAGTTGTAGGCGCTCCATCCGCTCTGCTTCTAGCTGACGCTGCAAAGAGAGATTCGATTCTCTCAGTCGCTCTTGTTCAAGCTGTGCATTCGCAGCTTGCGCGCGAAGATCCTCAGCACTCTGGTTGGCTCGGGCTGCAGAAGCATCGGCACTCGCCGCACGTTCGTTAGCTGCAGCGATCCTCTGGTCTGCATTGGATTGGGTGATTGCCGAGACCCTGTAACCAGCAACACCCGCGATAAATGAAGCCATTAGAGCTATCGCGCCGGCAAATCCACTTACAAGTAGAGACCAAAATATAATTCTATCCCAGGTCGTGATAGGTAGGCCCAATATGGACATACTTTCCATTGCTGCGTTCTTCTTCTGCATGTCGGTCATCGTCAGCGCCTTTGGCTGGACCTGGTTGGCGATCAGGATTCACCGTGATTCTATCGCTAGGCGCAAGCGCCTGATGGAAGAGGCGCGGCAGGAGAACTTGCCTCTCTGACCGCGCGCGGCCGGACGCCGCGCACCCCTGAAAATCGGAGCCTGCCCATGGTCAACGCGAGCCCCACGGCGGCGCGTGGCTACCGCAATCGCAATCCCGGGAATATCGACTGGTCCGCTGCCAACAAGTGGCAGGGGCAGGTGGGGAAGGAGGCTGGCGGCCGCTTCGCGGTCTTCTCCTCCCACCAGTACGGCATCCGGGCCCTGGCGGTGCTG
>NZ_JBHSCH010000140.1:0-1999 GCF_042651065.1 Teichococcus aestuarii | reverse complement strand
CGATCGCCGGGTTGGCCGGGTCCTCCGGCACCAGCCCCAGGATGGGGGCGATGCGCGAGATGACGGTGTGCGCCGCCGGCGCCGCCACCCAGCCGGCGGTGGCGTAGCCATGGCTCTTGGCGTTCGGCGTCGGCTCGTCGACCATGACGTAGAGCGCGTAGCGGGGCGCCTGCATCGGGAAGGCGCCGACGAAGGCGGCGATGCGCTTGTTCATGATGTAGCCGCCGCGCGGGCCGGTCTTCTGCGCCGTGCCGGTCTTGCCGCCGACGAAGTAGCCCGGCACCTCGGCGTTCTTGCCCGAGCCGTCGGTGACGACGAGGCGCATCAGCCGGCGCATCGTCTCGCTGTTCTGCTCGCTGATCAGCCGCGTGCCCTCGCGCACCGTGCCGGGCGGCTGGGCCAGCAGCGTCGGCGCCCGCAGGATGCCGCCATTGGCGATGGCGGAGACGCCCGTCACCACATGCAGCGGCGTGACGCTGATGCCGTGGCCGAAGGAGATGGTGAACATGTTGATGTCGCGCCAGGAATTGGCGGGCGGCACCAGCGGCGCGGCGGCTTCGGGCAGCTCGATCGGCGTGCGCGCCAGCATGCCGGCGCGCTTGAGGAACTCACGCTGCCGCGCCGGCCCGAAGGTGGCCGCCATGTGCGCGGCCCCCAGGTTCGACGAGTAGGCGAGCATCTCGGGGAAGGTGATCCAGCGATTCTTGCCCTTGTAGTCGCTGATCGTGAAGCGGCCGTAGCGGATCGGGCGGGAGGCGTCGAAGCTGCTCGTGTTGACGTTGGCGGTGCCGTATTCCAGCGCCGCCGCGGCGGTGAACAGCTTGAAGGTGGAGCCCGGCTCGTAGACGCCGACCGTGGCGCGGTTGAAGCGCTGGTCGGGCGTGGCGCCGCCGATGTCGCCCGCGTCGTAGTCCGGCAGGCTGACCATCGCCACCACCTCGGCGGTGTTGATGTCGAGCACCACGCCGGCGCCGCCGATGCCGCTGAAGTCGCTGATCGCCTGGCTCACCGCGTCGCGGAGCGCGAGCTGCACGCGCACGTCGATCGAGAGCTTCAGCGGCGTGTCGCGCTCGGTGCGCAGCCGCTCGTCGAAGCGGCGCTCGATGCCGGAGAGGCCGTTGCCGTCCACGTCCACATTGCCGAGCACGTGCACGGCGGCGCGGCCCTGCGGGTAGTAGCGGCGCTCCGCCTCCTCGAAGTCGAGGCCGGCGATGCCGAGGTTGATGATGCCCTGCTGCTCGCGCGGGGTCAGGGCGCGGGCGACGTAGACGAAGCCGCGGTCGCCCGAGAGGCGCTCGATCAGCCGGTCGCGCTCGATCTGCGGCAGCACCGTGCGGATGCGGTCGGCGACGTGCTCCTTGTTCTCGATGACGCGCGGATTGGCGATCAGCGCCGTCACCGGCAGGGAGATGGCCAGCATCTCGCCATTGCGGTCGGTGATCGGCGCGCGGCTGGCGGCGTGCTGCGCGGGCGGCTGCAGCGCGCGCACCGCGGCGTTCAGCCGCTTCGGCTCGGCCGGCATCACCACGGTGGACCAGGTGGCCTTCGCCGCCACGGCCAGGAACAGCGTACCGAAGCCCAGCGCCGCGATCACCAGCCGGCCGCGGCTGCGCTCCAGCTGCGCACGGCGGGCGAGGTCGGGCTGGGTGACGCGCACGACCACGCCGGGCGCCGGCGGCGCCGGCTCCTCATGCCCCACCGGGGCCTGCCGCGGGTGGCGGAGGGGCGGGGAATCGGGCGAGGGAGGCGGGACGTGCGGCATGGGGGGTTACTGCCTCCAGGCACCGGGCGAAACGGGAACGGGAGCGGCCAGCGGCACCGGCGGGGCGAGACCGCCGCCGCCGGCCATGCCGAGGGCGGAGCCGCCCACGGGCGGGGCGAGGGGGCGCGGGGCCGGCACATGCGCGGCGCGCAGCAGCGGCACATGCGCCTGGGCCGGCCGGGCCTGCGCGGTCATCCCGAGCGAGGTCGGCGCAGCCTGGCGCGCCGCCGGTGCGGC
>NZ_JBHSCH010000139.1:0-2174 GCF_042651065.1 Teichococcus aestuarii | reverse complement strand
GATGATTTAATAAGTTAGAATATAAAATTACAACTTAAGATGCTTTAAAATCCAAATTGGGATAAGATTTCTTATTTTAGAAGAAACGTTTGCAGTTAAAGAAATTTGATGTGGAACTTGTTGATGGATTTACGAAAGTTATTTTGAGTTTCATCCGAATGTCGATTCGAAACATAATTAAAGTCAAAATAGAAATTGCATTTGTATTAATGCTAATGAATATAAAAAAAGTAGTTGCTCAACAATTTAAATAATTATAATAAAAAGACAATTTCTACATTTTATAAATAGAAATTGTCTTTTTATTAGTCAAATATCTTCATGCCCCAAACTCTTTCCTACGATTAGTCAAGTACTTATAATTAAAATAAGCATTACTTAACTAAACCGTTCATTTTAATTTTTTTGAATAAGGTGTTAAACTACATTTGATTGTACGTTTGGCTAATGTGGTGACATTTGATAATCGTACAATTTATGATTCATTACAAGATAATGAATTGTTTTTAATAATCGATTTATACAAGCAATGATGGCAGTCTTATGAGGTTTCTCATTAGGCTGCTTTCTTAGTTTGTAGTAATAATCGACGACATGATTGTCATAATGATGCTGCCCTCTTATTATATTCATAATCACCCAAAATAAAAGTTTTCTCGCTTTTTTATTACCACGCTTGTTGATGGTATCTCTACAGTGTGTATGACCTGATTGATATCGTTTGATATCAATGCCAACAAAAGCATTGAGTTGTTTATTTGATTTAAATCGCTTAATATCACCAATCTCCCCAATAATCATAGCTGTGCTTAGCTTACCAATACCAGGTATCGAATGAATATTTTCAAAATAATCGAGTTGTTGTGCTAATTGAATCATGGCATCATCTAATTGTTTGAGATGATGAATAGATTGTTTTAATTGTTGAATAAGTAAGCGTAATTTTTCGACTAGAAAGGAATGTCTATCGACATTAGGATAGCTTTCTTGAGCAATCACCCTTAATTGAAGTGCATATTTTGTAGCTTTATCCATTGACATTCCCTTATCTGTAGAATTGAATATATGTGTAATCAGTACCTCCTTGTCGATATCAAGAACCATGTCTGGATGAGTAAAGATTTCTGCGATGTTGAGTGCAATGATTGAATATCGACTACTAAACAATCTTTCTAAACCAGGGAATGTTTGATGGAGTAATTCAAGGATCTGAAATTTAAGTCGATTTTGTTCATTCTCGATTTCTAGATGAAAACGGACGCGTTCTCTTAATTCAAAGAATATTAACTCATGTATAGGTAAGCTGTCTGTTTGTTTAAGCGTCGGTCCTAAACAAGCAAGCTTATGAGCATCTGCCTGATCAGTTTTCCATGATCTTAGAGCGCTCGTTTTAAATTTGGCTTCTAACGGATTCATTTGAATATAGTTAATTTGATTTACACAACAAAATCGTTCCATACCTCTTGAATAGATACCTGTAGATTCAAAAATGAGTTGTGGGTGGTCTAAGTCATTCAAATACTTGAGTAAATAATTGTAACCATTTTTATTATTCTGGATGAAAAACTCTTTTTGGAATTTTCCATTTTTATAATGTGCAACTACACTACTTCTTTTACTAATATCAACACCTAAGTAATCGATAAAAAAACCTCCTTTGAATAATTGAGAAGCTAAAAACTTTACTTAACCTTTCTCATTTCATTTTCCTATACACGGTTTCAAGAACCCAACATACTACAAACGAATTTCAAAAGGCGAGAGTAAAGCTGACTTGTTTTTTATACGGATTTAAAATCCAAGAGTCTGGACAGTCTACTTCTCTCTATAACTATAAAAAATAGCTATGAAAAAATCTATCGTCATAGATTTCTTCATAGCTAATCTTAGTATGTTTTATATATAATCTTATTTAAAGTAAGTTTTTTGTTAATAAAACAGGGAATATGTTAAAATAGATGACCAAATGAATAATAGTTAAATTTAATCAAACAAATAAATTGTAATTTAACCTCCGTTCTAATACAATATGGTTACTATTCATCGACTGTAAGGAGTGAGATGATATGAGAATAGAACGTGTTGATGATACAACAGTAAAATTGTTTATAACATATAGTGACATTGAAGCACGTGGTTTTAGTCGTGAAGACCTATGGAGTAACCGTAAACGT
>NZ_JBHSCH010000138.1:0-2328 GCF_042651065.1 Teichococcus aestuarii | reverse complement strand
GCCCGCCGCCGCCCCGGCGGAGCCGCCTCCCGCCGCCGCGCCCTCGGACGAGGCGCTGGCCCGCGCGCTCCGCGCCCGCCGCCTGCAGCTCGACGAGCGCGAGCAGGCGATGGCGACGCGCGAGGCGGTGCTGGCGGCGGCCGAGAAGCGGCTGCAGGCGCGCATCGATTCGCTCTCCACCCTGCAGGCGCGCATCGAGGCCAGCGAGCGCGCCACGCAGGAGCGCGAGGCGGCGCACTGGGGCAGCCTGGCCCGGCTCTACGAGACCATGCGCCCGCGCGAGGCGGCGATGATCTTCAACGAGCTGGAGCTGCCGATCCTCGCGCAGATCGTCAACCGCATGCGCGAGCAGAAGGCCGCCCCCGTGTTCGGCGCCATGGACCCCGAGCGCGTGCGCGCCCTGACCTCGGAGCTGGCGCGCATGCGCGCCGCCCGCCCCGCGCTCTGAGCCCCCATCACCCCCAGCCGGCAGGACCCACCTTTCCGCCATGACCATCGACCGCAACATCAAGGTGCTCGTCGTCGACGACTACAAGACGATGACGCGCATCATCCGCAACCTGCTGAAGCAGATCGACTTCCACGACGCCGACGAGGCGGCCGACGGGCACGAGGCGCTGGCCAAGCTGCGCTCCGGCAATTTCGGCCTGGTCATCAGCGACTGGAACATGGCGCCGATGACCGGCCTCGAGCTGCTGAAGGAGGTGCGCGCCGATGCCCGTCTGAAGCACCTGCCCTTCATCATGGTCACGGCCGAGAGCAAGACGGAGAACGTCGTCGCCGCCAAGCAGGCGGGCGTCTCCAACTACATCGTCAAGCCGTTCAACGCCGAGACGCTGCGCGAGAAGATCGAGAAGGTGATGGCGCATGTCTGACACGAAGGACGCCATCGCCAAGGACGCCATCGCAGGCCTGCGCGGCGACCTGACGGCCACCGCCGCCTCGCTGCTGCAGGAGCTGGAGGGGCTCGGCCGCATCATCGCCACGGCGCGCGCCGAGGTGGCGGCGCTGCGGGCCGACGGCATCGACGAGAGCGTCATCCCGAGCGCGACCGACGAGCTGGCCGCCATCGTCAGCCACACCGCGCAGGCGACGCACGAGATCCTCGATGCCTGCGAGCAGCTCGAGACCATGGCCGGCGCCGCCCCGGCGCAGGCCGAGGCGCTGGTGGCCGCCACCACGCGCATCTACGAGGCCTGCGCCTTCCAGGACATCACCGGGCAGCGCATCGCCAAGGTGGTGACGGCGCTGCAGGCGATCGAGCAGCGCATCGGCCGCACCCGCGCCAGCTTCGCGGAGGAGGCCCAGCTGCTGCGGCAGGCGCCGCCCTCCACCGGGCTGCTGAACGGCCCGCAGCTGCCGGGCAACGCCATCAGCCAGTCCGCCATCGACGCGCTGTTCGACTGAGGATCCGCCGCCCCATGCCCCGGTCCGCCTCCACCCTGGCCCTGGCCCTGCTGCTGGGCGGCGGTGTGCTGCTGCCGGCGGCGCCGCCGCTGCGCGCCGCGGCCGGGCCCGGCGCCCCCGCGGTGGTTCCCCTGGCCGTGCCGGTGCGGGCCGGCGTGCATCCGGGCATGGGGCGCGTGGTGTTCGACTGGCCGGAGGCGCCCGGCTACTCGCTGGTGCAGGAAGGCGAGATGGTCGACCTGCGCTTCGGCACGGTGGTCCGCCTGGGGCTGGGCGGCGTGGTGGCGAAGCCGCCGCCGAATGTCCTGCGGGTGGAGCCGGTGCCGGGCGGGCTGCGGCTGCATCTGCGTCCCGGCGCCCGGCTGCGCCACTACCTGCTTGGCCCGCGCCTGGTGCTGGATGTGCTGGACCCGCCTGGCGCCAGCCCCACCCTGCCGCCGCGCCGCGTGGCTGAGCCCGCCCCGTCCCAGCCCGCCGCGTCCCAGCCCGCCGCGTCCCAGCCTGCCGTGTCCCAGCCCGCCGTGCCCCGGGCCGCTCCTTCGGCCGGGCCTGCCCGGGCTGAACCCGGTGCCGGCGCGCCTCCGGCCCTGGCCAGGCGGGAGGAGGCGGCGCTGGCCGCCATCGCGGCCCTGGCCAGGCAGGCCGAAGCACCTGCCGCGCCTGCGCCGGTCCCGCACCCCGCCATGGCGGGAGGAGACGCCGCCAGCCTGCCGGCGGAGGCGCCAGGCCGGTCCGTGCCAGGCCCGTCCGCCATGCCCAGCCCATCGCCCCCGCCGGCCGCTGCTGCGGCCACGGGTGCAGCGCCAGCCATTTCCCTCGCCGCGCCGCAGCCGGCGCCCCAGGCGGAGCCGCCCCGGCCGCAGCCCGTTCCGCCGCGGCCGCTGGCGCCCGCCTCCCTGGGCGGGTCGCCCACCGCCGATG
>NZ_JBHSCH010000137.1:0-2363 GCF_042651065.1 Teichococcus aestuarii | reverse complement strand
AGCACGCCGCCCTGTGGCGCCGGAAGCGGCGTGCCGGCCAGGGGAGGCTCGGGCAGCGGCGGCGCGGGGAGGGGCAGGGCGGCGGCCAGTTCCTCACGTCCCGGCGATGCGGGGGAGGGGGCGCCGGCCCGCGCCGCGGCGGCCGGCAGCGGGGCCGCGTCCGGCCCGGCTGCAAGGGAACCGGCCGCAGGGGAAACGGCCCTGGGGGAACCGGCCTCAGGGGAAGGGGCCGCAGGGGAAGAGGCCGCCCGCGCCGCCGGCGCGGCAGCGCGGGGCGCAGGCTGCGGCGAGGCGAGCCGGGCGGGCCCTTCCGGCGCGCCGAGCCAGTGGAGCACCCCCACCGTCCCGATGCCGCCGGCCAGGACCACGGCCCAGAACACCCCCAGCGCCCGCCAGGCGGCCCGAGCGTCCATGCCGCTCATCCCCCGCTCATCTTACCCCGCGGGCGCGCGGCGTTCAGCGCGCGGCGCGGCGCTGCGGCTCGGCCGCAGACCAGGCGCGCAGCAGCGACACGGCCTGCTGCAGCTGGAAGTCGGTCTCCGGCTTGGTCGGGTCGAAGGCCGGCGCGCCCTCGGGCGGCATGCGCTGCACCTTGTCCAGCACCCCGGCCGGCAGGTTCAGCGGCGGCAGCGGCGCGCTCTCGTGCGTGGCGTTGTCGTTGCGCAGCGCGCGGCGCAGATCGGCCTCGCGGTCGCGCAGCGGGGCGTTGCCTTCCTCGCGGGTCGCCAGCACCTCGACATCCGGGCTGATGCCCAGCGCCTGGATGGAGCGGCCGGAGGGGGTGTAGTAGCGCGCCGTGGTCAGGCGGATGGCGCCGTTGCCGGGGATCGGCATGACGGTTTGCACGCTGCCCTTGCCGAAGGACTTGGTGCCGAGCACCACGCCGCGGCGGTGGTCCTGCAGGGCGCCGGCGACGATCTCGCTGGCCGAGGCGGAGCCGCCATTGACCAGCACCACCACCCGCAGCCCCTCGGTGATGTCGCCGGGCTTGGCGTTCCAGCGCTGCGCGTCGTCCGGGCGGCGGGCGCGGGTGGAGACGATCTCGCCCTGCTCCAGGAAGTCGTCCGAGACCTGCACCGCCTGATCCAGCAGCCCGCCCGGGTTGTTGCGCAGGTCGAGGATCAGCCCCTTCAGGTTGCCGCCCGCCTGCGACCGCATGGTGGTGACGGCGCGGCGCAGGGCGCTCTCCGTCTGCTCGTTGAAGGAGGAGAGGCGGACATAGCCGATGTCGTTCCCCTCCAGCCGGAAGCGCGCCACCTGCGGGCGGATCACGTCGCGGGTCAGGGAAAGCTCGATCGGCGTCTCGGTGCCGGGGCGGCGGATGGTCAGCTTGATGCTGCTGCCGCGCTCGCCGCGCATCTTCTCGACCGATTCCTGCAGCGTCAGGCCCTGCACGGATTCGCCGTTGAGATGGGTGATGAGATCGCCCGGCTTGACGCCCGCCTTGGCCGCCGGCGTGTCGTCGATCGGGCTGATCACCTTCACATAACCGCCTTCCTGGCTGACCTCGATGCCGAGGCCGCCGAACTCGCCGCGGGTCTGCACCTGCATGTCACGGAAGGAGCGGGCGTTCATGTAGCTGCTGTGCGGGTCGAGCCCCTGCAGCATGCCGTTGATGGCCGCCTCGATGACCTCGCGGTCCTTCACCGGCTCGACATACTCGGCGCGGACACGCTCGAACACGTCGCCGAACAGGTTCAGCAGTCGATAGGTCTCGGCGCGGTTGCCGGCCTCCTGGGCGAAGGCGGACATCACGGGCGGCGCCACCACCGGCCCCAGCACGGCGCCGGCGGTGAACGCCGCCGCCACCACCCCGACCATGCGCATTCCAGGCTTCATGCGGCGACCCCTCATGCCGGTCAACGATCCTTTCGCCGTGGCGAGTTCCACGGCCCTGCGAGACACCCTAGAGCGAATTCCTGTGCAAGGGGCAAACTGAAACCTTTCTGGACAATTGACCCCTGGCGCCGGTTAGCCACGGCCACGGAACCACGCCTTCGGGTCCACCGGCTGGCTGTTGCGCCGCAGCTCGACATAGAGCGAGGCGCGGCCATTCTCCTCGCCGCCGCCGAGCTGGCCGACCGGCTCGCCGGCCAGGACGCGGGCGCCGATCTCGGCATCCAGCCGCTCCAGCCCCGCCAGCACGAAATGGTAGCCGCCCCCGCAATCGACAATCAACAACTGCCCATAGGAGCGGAAAGGCCCGGCGAAGGCGATGCTGCCGCTGCAGGGGCTGACCACCCGCGCGCCGGGTGGCGCGGCATAGGTCAGGCCGCGGGCCGGGCCGCCGGCGCCGCTGTCGCCGAAATCGCGCGCCAGGGTGCCGGCCACCGGCTGGGCGCGGCCGCCCTGCGCGCGCGGCG
>NZ_JBHSCH010000136.1:0-2378 GCF_042651065.1 Teichococcus aestuarii | reverse complement strand
TGCAGGGTGACATGGTCCACCGAGCCATCGGCTGCCTTGATGGCGAAGACGCTGCTGCCCTCGTGGTAGATGCTGGCGCCCTTGCCGAAGCCTTCCAGCACCAGCATGTCGCCGCCGGCGCGTCCGGCACCCTGGAAGTCGGTGACCAGGTCGTGGCCCATGCCCTTGCCGATGACGAACTTGTCGTCGCCGCCGCCGCCGGTCAGCACGTCATTCCCGCCGCGGCCGTTCAGGACGTTGGGGGAGCTGTTGCCGATGATCCGGTTGGCCAGGGCGTTGCCCGTCGCCGCCGTCCAGGAGGTGCCGGTGATGATGAGGTTCTCGACATTGTCCGGCAGGGTGTAGCTGCTCAGCCAGGTCTCCACCGTGTCGGTGCCCTGGCCGGCCAGCTCCACCACCTTGTCGCCGGCGGTGTAGACGACATAGGTGTCGTCGCCCTTGCCGCCCTTCATGGTGTCGTTGCCGCCGCCGGACTTGAAGGCGTCGTGGCCATCGGTGCCGGTCAGCGTCTCGGTCTTGCTGCTGCCATAGAACCACTTGGTGGGCGCGGCGCTGGCGGGCAGCATCTTCGGCGCCTCGTCGGGCGTGCTCGGCGCGGGGGTGGTCACCACGGGCGCGGTCGGCGCCGGGGTGCTGGTGGCCGGCGGGTTGGCCACCGGCGGGGTGGTGACGGCCGGCGCCTTGATGTTGACGAGCTGCACATCATCCGCCGCCAGGCTGGAGAGCTGCACGCCCTTCAGGGTGAGGACCTGGCCGTCGCCGAGGTTCAGCACCGCGTCCGCGCCGGATTGCTGGCCGGCGGCCTTCACGGCGGCGAAGTCCTTGAAGGCGAAGCCGTCGAGCTTGATGACGTCGCTGGCGCCGGCACCGCCCCGGAAGTCGGTGATGGTGTCGTTGCCCTCGCCCTTGGCGATGATGAAGGTGTCGTTGCCGCCGCCGCCGGTCAGGATGTCGTTGCCGCCCTTGCCGTTCAGCACGTTCGGGTTGAGGTTGCCCTCCAGGCGGTTGGCCAGGCCGTTGCCGGTCAGCGTGTTCCAGCCCGTGCCGGTGAGGATCAGGTTCTCGACATTGTCGGGCAGGACATAGTTGTTGAGCCAGGTCCTGACCGTGTCGATGCCCTGGCCGGCCAGCTCCACCACCACGTCGCCGGTGGTGATGACGTAGGTGTCGTCGCCGGCGCCGCCCTTCAGCGTGTCGCCGCCGCCGCCGGTGATCTCGTCATGGCCGGCGGTGCCGGTCAGCGTCTCCTTGGCGGAGCTGCCCTTGATGGACTTGGCCGGCGCGGCGCTCACCGCGGCCTCGCCATTCGTCGGGGCCGGGCTGGTGGGCGCAGGGGTGGTCGGCGCGGGCGTGGTGGGCGCAGGCGTGGTGGGCGCAGGCGTGGTGGGCGCGGGGGTGGCGGTCACCGGGTCGTCGGCGCCCGGCGGCTTGCCCGCGGTTTCGTCGCTGCTGCCGTTCTCGGTGGGGATGTTCGGCGTGGTGCCGGGCTTGGGCGGCGGCGTGGTGTTCTTGCCGCCGAAATCCGGCCACGTCATGTCGCCATCGCCCCAGTTGCGGAAGGCCTCCTTGAAGACCGCGCCGGTGCGGGGGTCGGAGCCGTCGGACAGCTTGCCGGGGTAGGCGGCGTCGGAGTCCCAGTAGCTCTGCAGCACCGGGTTGTGCTTCTCGAACCACTCCTTGGCCAGCTGCACGAAGGGGCCGGCATTGTCGCCCTTCACGCCCCACTCGGAATAGGCGGTGGGCTTGTTGTGCTGCTTGGCGAAGTTCTCCAGCCACTGCAGGCCGTACTTCTCGTTGACGATCCGGTTGAAGGCGGCGACCGGGTCGTTCCCCTGGTATTCCGGCTTGTAGTAGAAATCCATGCCGATGACGTCGACATACTCGTCGCCGGGATAGATCGTCGCCGGGTCGATGCCGCCATTGGCGTGGTTGATGTTCCACTCGAACTGGAAGCGGTCGGACACCTCCTTGAAGGTGCTGGCCATCTGGCGGAAGGCGCCCTTGAAGGCCTCTTCCTTGCCGATGGCATTCCAGAAGAACCAGTCGCCATTCGCCTCCCAGCCGGTGCGGACCATGATCGGCCCGTCCCCGGGGGTGCCCTTGAGGAGCGTCTCGGCCACGCTCTTATAGTACTGGTTGTAGGCCCCGCTCGCGGCCGTGCCGAGATTGCCTTCCTTGCTGATCAGCGGAATGGACCACTGGATGTCGACGCCCGTCGGCTTCCAGAGGCTCAGCTGCCAGTTCGCGGAAGAAGTGTAATCCTTCCAGTTGGAATAACCGACCACTCCATGGACGTAATCGGGCGCATCGCCCAGCCAGCCAGTGAACTTGTTCAGAAGAGCCGGGTCGTTGCCGACATATACGCCAAGAGCGGTCAT
>NZ_JBHSCH010000135.1:0-2495 GCF_042651065.1 Teichococcus aestuarii | reverse complement strand
TGTTGATTGCCACTGAGACCTGACCCGGTTTGGGGTAAAGTTGCCACTGAGAGTTGACCCATGTTCGGACGCTAGCCTCGGCCTTTTGGGCGGGGGCAGCGGGAGTGTTGGACATGGCGTTGTTGAGCGTTATCCGGCGCTGGCATTTCCGGGAGCACCTGTCGATCCGCGCGATTGCCCGCCGGACCGGCCTGTCGCGGAACACCATCCGCAAGTACCTGCGGTCCGAGGCAGTGGAGCCTGTGTTCAGGGCCCCCGAGCGCCCCAGCAAGCTGGATCCCTTCGCCGAGCGGCTGGCAGCCTGGCTGCGGACGGACGCCCGCAGGCCACGCAAACAGAAACGTACCGCGCGGCAGTTCCACGCGGAGCTGGTGGGGCTCGGCTATGACGGCTCGTACCGGCGGGTCGCTGCCTTTGTGCGAGCCTGGCGAGATGACTGGCAGCGCCAGCAGCAGACCTCCGGCCGCGGCGTCTTCGTGCCGCTGGCCTTCGGCCCAGGCGAGGCGTTCCAGTTCGACTGGAGCGAGGAGCATGCTGTCATCGGCGGCGAACGCACCAAGCTGCAGGTCGCCCATGTCAAGCTCTGCCACAGCCGGGCCTTCCTGGTGCGAGCCTATCTCCTGCAGACGCACGAGATGCTGTTCGACGCCCACAACCACGGCTTCCGCGTGCTGGGTGGCGTGCCGCGGCGTGGCATCTACGACAACATGCGCACCGCCGTTGACCGGATTGGCCCGAGCCGGGAGCGGCAAATCAACGCCCGCTTCCTGGCCATGGCGAGCCACTACCTGTTCGAGCCGGAGTTCTGCAATCCGGCCTCCGGTTGGGAGAAAGGCCAGGTCGAGAAAAACGTCCAGGATGCCCGGCACCGGCTGTGGCAGCCTATGCCCCAGGCCACCAGCCTGGAGGCGCTGAACGCCTGGCTGGAGCAGCGATGCCTCGCCCTCTGGGAGGAGATCCCGCATGGGGTGGAACCCGGCAGCGTCGCCGCGGCCTGGCGGCAGGAGATGGACTGCCTGATGCCGGTCCGGCGGGTCTTTGACGGCTTCGTGGACGAGACCAAGCGGGTCTCGCCGACTTGCCTCGTGCACTTCGAGCGCAACCGCTACAGCGTGCCCGCCTCTTTCGCCAACCGGCCGGTCAGCCTGCGGATCTACCCCGACCGTATCGTGGTGGTGGCTGAGGGGGCGGTCATCTGCGAGCACCAGCGGATCATCGAGCGGTCGCACCACGGGCAAGGCCGGACCGTCTACGACTGGCGCCACTACCTGGCCGTGGTCCAGCGCAAGCCCGGTGCCCTGCGCAACGGCGCGCCCTTCGCCGAACTGCCGGAGGCGTTCCGGCAGCTGCAGCGTCAACTGCACGGCAGGTCCGGCGGCGACCGGGAGATGGTGGAGATCCTTTCCCTGGTGCTGCAGCATGACGAGCAGGCTGTGCTGGTCGCCGTGGAGATGGCGCTGCAGGCCGGGGTCGCCAGCAAGACACACATCCTGAACCTGCTGCACCGGCTGACCGATGGCACAGCCCCCCAGGTGCCGCCGATCGAGGCGCCCCAGGCCCTCGTGCTGGCGCAGGAGCCCAAGGCCAACGTCGCCCGCTACGACAGCCTGCGCCCGAGGCAGGGAGGTCGCCATGCGTCATGACCCGGCGGCCGCCGCCATCACCATCATGCTGCGCAGCCTCAAGATGCACGGCATGGCACAGGCCGCAGCCGAACTCACCGAACAGGGCGCGCCTGCCTTCCAAAGCGCGATCCCCATCTTGTCGCAGCTGCTCAAGGCCGAGATCGCCGAGCGCGAGGTCCGCTCCATCGCCTACCAGCTCAAGGCCGCACGCTTCCCCACCTACAAGGATCTGACAGGCTTCGACTTCTCTGGTAGCCAGCTCAATGAAGCCCTGGTGCGCCAGCTTCACGCCGGTGCCTTCATGGATAGCGCCGACAACGTCGTACTGGTCGGTGGACCAGGTACCGGCAAAACCCATGTGGCCACCGCGCTCGGCGTCCAGGCGGTCGAGCATCACCGCAAGCGCGTGCGGTTCTTCTCCACGGTGGAGCTGGTCAACATGCTCGAGCAGGAGAAAGCCGCCGGGAAGGCCGGGCAGATCGCGGCCCGCCTGCTCCATGCCGACCTGCTGATCCTCGACGAACTGGGCTACCTGCCGTTCAGCGCCTCAGGCGGTGCCCTGCTGTTTCACCTGCTCAGCAAGCTCTACGAGCAAACCAGCGTCATCATCACCACCAACCTCAGTTTCAGTGAATGGGCGGCGATCTTCGGAGATGCCAAGATGACCACCGCGCTCCTCGACCGGCTCACCCACCACTGCCACATCCTGGAGACCGGCAACGACAGCTTCCGCTTCAGGAACAGCTCCGCCACCCAGGCCCATCGCGAAAGGAAACCACAGCCGACCTGACGAGATCTGAAAACCCCGCATCCACAACCCGGGTCAGATCCTCGTGGCAACCCCGGGTCAGGTCTCAGTGGCAATCAACA
>NZ_JBHSCH010000134.1:0-2518 GCF_042651065.1 Teichococcus aestuarii | reverse complement strand
GGATACTCTCACCACCGCGGGGTGGAGCAGCCCGGTAGCTCGTCAGGCTCATAACCTGAAGGTCACAGGTTCAAATCCTGTCCCCGCATCCAAATCCTGATAAAAACCATGAGATTTCTGTCCGCTTCTCCTATCGGAGAAAGCGGACGCAATCTTGTGCCCTTCCTCTCCCTTGGGAAGCTGTTTACCGTCAAACTTGAACAAGACGGTGAACGGGGCGGACCTGCCCTGCTTCCGGCGCCGCACGCAGGGAGATTGTATTGGGAATGATGGCTTACCGCCTCTCCAGACCCGTGGCGCCCATGCTGGCCCTCACCATGTCCATGGCCTTGGCTGGTTGCGGCCTGACGATCGAGCGGGCGGCCGAAATCGAGCAGCGCCAGCAAGCCTTGGCCGCTGCGGAGGCACGGGCCGCAGCGCTGGACCAGCGCGTCGCGGAGATGGAAAAAACCCTCGCCGATCAGCGTCAGGCCCAGCAGGATCTTACCTCGCTGACCGAACAGCTGGCCCAGGCCCGCAGCGCCCGCAGCGCGGCGGAGCAGGCCCGTAGCGCGGCCGCCCGTCGGGCTGCCGCCATTCGCGCCGAGATTACGGCTGGCGAGCAGCGCCTCGGCACATTGTCGCGCGGCAGCGAAGGCGAGAATGAGCGGCTGCAGCGGTTGAGCACGGAGCGGAGCCAGGCTGAGGCAACTCTGGCGTCGCGCCAGCAGGCCTTGCGTGAAGCCGAAGCACAGCTTCAGCAGACGCGGCAGGCTGCCACGTCCGCCGAAGGAGAGCTGACCAGCCGCACGGCTGCGGTGGCCGAAGCCCGTGCGCGCCTTCAGGAAGCCACCCAGGCCACCGAGCAGGCCAATTCCCGGCTGCAGGGGCTGGAGCGCCGCTGGGCTGAACTGACGGGCCGCTCGCAGCAGGAAGAGGCCCGCTTGGCCACCCTGCGGCAGAATCTCACCAATGAAGAAGCTGCCCTGACGCGCCAGCGCGCGGAGGCTCAGCGGCTGCAGGACGAACTTGCCCGGCAGACAGCCGCGCGAGATGCGGCCACGGCTTCTGTCGCCAGCCTGAACAGCCGCCGCACCGAACTCGACAACGCCATCCGCAACGCCGAGACCCAGCTTACCGGCCTGCGCCAGCAGGCTTCCACCGAGCAGCGCCGGCTGGACGAGATTCGCAGCGCGGCCGAAGCGGCGGCTCGCACCAGCGCGGAGCATGATCGCCAGCGTGCCGAGGCGGAGCGCCAGTTGCGCGGTGTCCAGAGCGAGCTGGAGACCGCGGAGGCAGCCTTGGCCGCCCGCAATTCCGCCGTGGCTGAAGCTGAAACCCGTCTGGCGCAGGCCCGTAGCGAGACAGACCGCAACAATGCCGCACTGCGCGGCCTGCAGGAGGAAGCCTCCCGCCTGACCGCCGCCAACGAGGCCTTGCGCCGCGAAGGCGGCGAGCTCGAACAGCGTCGCCAACGCCTGGCTGAGCAGGTGCAATCCGCCGAGCAGCGGCTGCGCAGCCTGGAAAGCACCGTTGAAACGGTCCAGCCGCGTCCCGTCTCTCCGCAGATCTCTCCCGCGCCTGCGCCGGAGACGCCCGCTCCGGCCGAGGTTCCTGCGGCACCTCGCTGACACGGTATCCTGCCGGCCACACGCAGCCTGCGGCCGGCAGGCCGATGCTTCTCTTCTGTCCGCGCCGCACACAGTTCATGCCAGCTCAAGCTGTGGCGGCATGGCCGGCTGCACGAGATCGTGCGGGATTGTGGCGCCTCCTTCGCTCTCCCGTCTGCGACCATCATCGGAATGCGTGGTTTATCTCCACGTCGGATTGGCCTTGCCCTGACCGGCAAGGCTGTCCGGTGCCGGAGGGTCCATGTTCCGCAGTGCGTTCGAGACCGCGACCAGGATTCCTGGAGCCTGCAATGCCAGGGCCGGATCAGTTGCGGTCGCAGGGGTTCCTGGCAATCTGACCGGGCCCCTCCGGCGCGCCAGAGACCGGGTATGCCGTACCTCTGCCTTATCCGAGGAGAGCATCGGCACTTCGGCCGTCTCCCCGATCGCTTGAAGCAGGCGCGAGGATTTTTCCCATTCCCCGGATTGTCTCACGTTGGCCTGTCCGGCCTTTCCACGCAGCACACACCAGCCCGGAGTCACCATGACCATGATGAATTCCGCACTCATTCCTCTGGCCGTGATCATTGTCGTCGCCGTTGTCCTTCTCGGCCTTAACCATGCCGAGTTCCGGGCGGTGTTCCGCCGCCGGCGAAATCCGCCGCAGGCGCAGAACGACAAGGCCAAGTAGCGTACAACCTTGCCTCTCGACGCCGAGGCGCATCGCAGAAAGGCTGGAACCTTTCAGCAGGGGCGCGGCTATGCCAACCGGTAGAGCGGCTTGGCGGCATGAGGCCTGGCCGGAGTCTCCTGGCCTGCCGAGCCGCCTGGGAAGGTCGTGTCCCATCGCGTGGTGTAGGAGCGATGGTTCCGGCGGGTTGGGTAGCCGGGATCAGGCTGGCACGGCGGAGAGCCTGATGGGACCAGTA
>NZ_JBHSCH010000133.1:0-2528 GCF_042651065.1 Teichococcus aestuarii | reverse complement strand
GCACCATCGCCTGCAGCGGGATGCCGGAGGCGTGCATGGCGATGGCCCCGGCCTCGCGCGGCAGGCGGGCCAGCAGCCATTCCTGCACCGCCTCCGGCACCCGCAGCTGCCGCTCGGCGAAGTGGCGCGCCAGCAGGGCCGCCAGCAGCGTGTCGGACGGCTCGCCGATGCCCACCGCCGCGGTGGCGCGCAGCCGGCTGGCGAGGTCGGGCAGCGCCACCGCCCAGCGCGCGGGCGGCTGCCGCCCGGCCAGCAGCAGCGGCAGGCGCTGCGCCGCGCAGGCATTGATCAGGTGGAACAGCGCCGCCTCCTCGGCCACGCAGTCGGCGTCGTCGAGCGCGGTGGGGGCGGGCTCGGGCACGCCGCGCAAGGCCGGGCCCTGGAGCAGCCGCCAGCCCCGCGCCACCGCCTCCTGCCGCAGCAGGTGGGACTTGCCCACCCCCGCGGGCCCGAACACCGCCAGGCGCTGCGCCGGCCAGGCCGAGGCCCGCCCCAGCCAGGCGCGCGCCTCGGCGTTGGAGCGGTCGGCCATCACCTCGCCCTGGAAGACGGGCGGCAGGTCCAGCGGCAGCGCCAGCTGCCGCAAGGGCGGGGCTTCGGGGGTGGGACCGGGGCTGTGCGGGGCGGAGGGCATTCACACACCGGTTCGGGGCGGGTCGAGGTAGAGCGGGCTTTCCAGATAGCGCCGCAGCCAGTAGCGCGCCAGCACCCCGAGGGTGGCCGCCATCGGCACCGCCAGCAGCACGCCGAGGAAGCCGAAGGCCACGCCGCCGGCGAAGAGGGCGAAGATCACCCACACCGCGTGCAGCTCCACCCGGTCTCCCAGCAGGCGGGGATAGATGATGTAGCCCTCGACGATCTGCCCGGTGACGAAGATGGCGGCGACCAGCCCGACCCCGTCCCAGGTGCCGAACTGGCCGATCGCCAGCAGCAGCGCCGTGGCCAGCCCGGTCATCGAGCCGACATAGGGGATGAAGGTGAGGAAGCCCGAGGCCAGCCCCACCATCAGCCCCAGCTCCAGCCCGACGGCCGAGAGGCCCACGGCGTAGTAGCCCGCCAGCAGCGCGCAGCAGAGCAGCTGCCCGCGCAGCCAGGCGGAGAGCACCCGGTCGGTGTCGCGGGCCAGCTGGCGCAGCGTGGCGGCGGAGCGGCGCGGCAGCCAGCTCTCGATGCGCCCCATGATGCGCGGCCAGTCCCGCAGCAGGTAGAAGGCCACCACCGGCGTCACCACCACCAGGGTGAAGACGCTGAACAGCGCGTAGCCGCCGCCGATCAGCCGCGTGGCCGAGGTGCCGAGGAAGGAGAGGATGGCGCCGATCTGGCTCACCGCCAGGTCGCGCAGCCGCGTGTCGAACGCCTCCGGGCCGAAGCGCTGCTCCAGCGCCGTCAGCGCCTCCTGCACCGCCGAGCCGACGCCGGCGACATAGCTTGGCAGCCGCGCCAGCAGCGTGCCCACCTGGGCGATGACCAGCGGGTAGAGCAGCAGCAGCGCCAGCAGCGCCAGGGCCATCAGCGCCGTCACCAGCAGCAGCGCGGCGATGCCGCGCGACAGGCCGAGGCGGTTCATCCGCGTGGCGAAGGGGTCGAGGAAATAGGCGATGCAGCCGGCCAGCACGAAGGGCGTCAGGATCGTCGAGAACAGCCAGAGCAGGAACAGCCCGGCCGCCAGCAGGCCGAGCACCAGCGTCAGCCGCTGGTTGCGCGTGGCGGTGCGCGGCCCGGGCTGCTGTGGCGGCGGGAATGCCGGGCGCGGGTCGCGGCGGGCGGGCGGGGGCGGCGGGTCGGGCAGCATGGGCTGGGGCGGCGTCCTGCTCATCCTGGAGTCCCGCCCCCTGTTCCATCCCCTGTTCCATCCCCTGCCCCACCTCCCGCCCCGCCCCGCCGCAGCAGCGGCGCGACATAGGCCAGGCCGGACAGCACGGTGGTGCAGGCGACGAGGGCGATCGTGGCATCGAGCAGCCATGCGCCGCGCAGGCCGAAGCCCGCCAACAGCAGCGCCAGCGCGGCGAGGGCGATCTGCGCCACGGTGTTGGCCTTCGAGATGCGCAGCGGCTGGATCGGCGGCGGCGCGCCGAGCAGGGTGAACAGCGCGACGCCGCCCATGATCAGCAGGTCGCGGAACACCACCAGCAGGGCCAGCCAGTCCGGCAGCACGCCGATGATGGCGAGCGACACATAGGTGCAGATCAGCAGCGCCTTGTCGGCCACCGGGTCGAGCATGGCGCCGAGCGTGGAATGGCTGCCCTGGCGGCGGGCCAGCCAGCCATCCAGCGCGTCCGACACCCCGGCGGCCACGAAGACGAAGAAGGCGATGTCCAGCCGGCCGTGGATGATCAGCCAGATGGTGGCCGGCACCATGCAGAGCCGCGCCAGGGTGATGAGATTCGGCAGGGTGAAGGTCCCCGCCGGCGCGGGCGCCGGGGGGCGGCCGGGCGGGCGCGGCGGCTCAGATCCGGCCGGCAAGGCCGATTTGCCAGGGTCCGGAGGGGGCGCCCGCGCCGCCCGGCCGGGCCGCCGCGGGGGCGGGC
>NZ_JBHSCH010000132.1:0-2655 GCF_042651065.1 Teichococcus aestuarii | reverse complement strand
TACGCCATTCGTGCAGGTCGGAACTTACCCGACAAGGAATTTCGCTACCTTAGGACCGTTATAGTTACGGCCGCCGTTTACTGGGGCTTCAATTCGTAGCTTCGCAGAAGCTAACCACTCCTCTTAACCTTCCAGCACCGGGCAGGCGTCAGACCCTATACGTCATCTTACGGTTTAGCAGAGACCTGTGTTTTTGATAAACAGTCGCTTGGGCCTATTCACTGCGGCTCTTCTGGGCGTGAACCCTAAAGAGCACCCCTTCTCCCGAAGTTACGGGGTCATTTTGCCGAGTTCCTTAACGAGAGTTCGCTCGCTCACCTTAGAATTCTCATCTTGACTACCTGTGTCGGTTTGCGGTACGGGCACCTGTTATCTATCTAGAGGCTTTTCTCGGCAGTGTGAAATCAACGACTCGAGGAAACAATTTCCTCTCCCCATCACAGCTCAGCCTTATGAGTGCCGGATTTGCCTAACACTCAGCCTTACTGCTTGGACGTGCACTCCAACAGCACGCTTCGCCTATCCTACTGCGTCCCCCCATCGATTAAAACGATACTAGGTGGTACAGGAATATCAACCTGTTATCCATCGCCTACGCCTGTCGGCCTCAGCTTAGGACCCGACTAACCCAGAGCGGACGAGCCTTCCTCTGGAAACCTTAGTCAATCGGTGGACGGGATTCTCACCCGTCTTTCGCTACTCACACCGGCATTCTCACTTCTAAGCGCTCCACATGTCCTTGCGATCATGCTTCGACGCCCTTAGAACGCTCTCCTACCATTGTCCAAAGGACAATCCACAGCTTCGGTAATATGTTTAGCCCCGGTACATTTTCGGCGCAGTGTCACTAGACCAGTGAGCTATTACGCTTTCTTTAAAGGATGGCTGCTTCTAAGCCAACCTCCTGGTTGTCTGGGCAACGCCACATCCTTTTCCACTTAACATATATTTTGGGGCCTTAGCTGGTGGTCTGGGCTGTTTCCCTCTCGAACACGGACCTTATCACCCATGTTCTGACTCCCAAGTTAAATTAATTGGCATTCGGAGTTTGTCTGAATTCGGTAACCCGAGAGGGGCCCCTCGTCCAAACAGTGCTCTACCTCCAATAATCATCACTTGAGGCTAGCCCTAAAGCTATTTCGGAGAGAACCAGCTATCTCCAAGTTCGATTGGAATTTCTCCGCTACCCTCAGTTCATCCGCTCACTTTTCAACGTAAGTCGGTTCGGTCCTCCATTCAGTGTTACCTGAACTTCAACCTGACCAAGGGTAGATCACCTGGTTTCGGGTCTACGACCAAATACTCAACGCCCTATTCAGACTCGCTTTCGCTGCGGCTCCACATTTGCTGCTTAACCTTGCATCAGATCGTAACTCGCCGGTTCATTCTACAAAAGGCACGCCATCACCCATTAACGGGCTCTGACTACTTGTAAGCACACGGTTTCAAGTTCTCTTTCACTCCCCTTCCGGGGTGCTTTTCACCTTTCCCTCACGGTACTTGTGCACTATCGGTCACTAGAGAGTATTTAGCCTTAGGAGATGGTCCTCCCAGATTCCGACGGAATTTCACGTGCTCCGTCGTACTCAGGATCCACTCAAGAGAGAATATGTTTTCGACTACAGGATTATTACCTTCTTTGATTCATCTTTCCAGATGATTCGTCTAACATGTTCTTTTGTAACTCCGTATAGAGTGTCCTACAACCCCAACAAGCAAGCTTGTTGGTTTGGGCTCTTCCCGTTTCGCTCGCCGCTACTCAGGGAATCGATTTTTCTTTCTCTTCCTCCGGGTACTAAGATGTTTCAGTTCTCCGGGTCTGCCTTCTGACATGCTATAAATTCACATGTCGATAACATGACATAACTCATGCTGGGTTCCCCCATTCGGAAATCTCTGGATCAACGCTTACTTACAGCTACCCAAAGCATATCGTCGTTAGTAACGTCCTTCATCGGCTTCTAGTGCCAAGGCATCCACCGTGCGCCCTTAATAACTTAATCTATGTTTCCACCATATTTTGAATTGTTATTCAAAATAAATAGCTAAAACTAGTTATTAATCTTGTGAGTGTTCTTTCGAACACTAGCGATTATTTATGAATTCAAGCTTATTTAAAACTCTATTCACTCGGTTTTGCTTGGTAAAATCTTACTTACTTATCCAGTTTTCAATGTACAAAATATAATGGTGGAGACTAGCGGGATCGAACCGCTGACCTCCTGCGTGCAAAGCAGGCGCTCTCCCAGCTGAGCTAAGCCCCCTAAGGTTTTAAATTATTGAATGGTGGGCCTAAGTGGACTCGAACCACCGACCTCACGCTTATCAGGCGTGCGCTCTAACCAGCTGAGCTATAGGCCCATTAAAACTTGAATGCTAATAAACATTCAAAACTGAATACAATATGTCACATCATCCCTCATCTTCGTAGAAGATGTTCCGAATATATCCTTAGAAAGGAGGTGATCCAGCCGCAGGTTCCCCTACGGCTACCTTGTTACGACTTCACCCCAGTCGTTTGTCCCACCTTCGACGGCTAGCTCCAAATGGTTACTCCACCGGCTTCGGGTGTTACAAACTCTCGTGGTGTGACGGGCGGTGTGTACAAGGCCCGGGAACGTATTCACCGTAGCATGCTGATCTACGATTACTAGC
>NZ_JBHSCH010000131.1:0-2924 GCF_042651065.1 Teichococcus aestuarii | reverse complement strand
TACAGGTCTCGACAACCCACACCCTACCGAGAACCATTGCGGTGGCCGCCTCCTCAAAAGCGGTCACCTCCTACACCACCACCCGGGACACGACCCTCGTAACGGATGGCCGAGCGGATGCCGCGGCGCGCGATCCGGTGTTTGATCCCGCGCCGAAAGCAGGCGCGGCGGCAGCGGCGATGATCATAGGGCTTGTCAGCGTGCAGCTTGTCCGGCCTGCGATGAGGCCTGCCCGGCTTGCCTGGGATGGTGGAACGGGGTCGAGCAGGTCGTCAAAGGGCCTGCTTGCGTGTTGGCGCCGCTCAGCAGGAAGGCCAGCGGGATGCCGCGCCGGTCGGTGAGGAGGTGGCGCCTGGTGCCTGCCTTGCCGCGGCCCGTCGGGTTCGGCCCGGTTCCGGCGCCCCCCTCTTGGCTGCAATGGACGCGCTGTTCACGCAGGCACGGCTCCAGTCGACCCGGTCCGCCTGGTGCAAGCGGCGCAGCAGCTCCCGGTGCAGCCGGTCCCACACGCCAGCCTCCTGCCAGTCCCGCAGCCGCCGCCAGCAGGTGACGCCGGATCCACAGCCCATCTCCCGCGGCAGCATCTCCCAGGGGATGCCGGAGCACAGCACGAAGAGGATGCCGCTCAGGGCAGCACGGGGCGGTACGACCGGCCGTCCGCCCTGCGGCCTGGGCCGCTCGGGTAGCAGCAGCGGCTCAATCACCGGCCAGACTTCATCCGAGATCAGGGGCTTCGCCATGCCCTTCAGATCGGCGCAGCCCTACCGCTTTTCCGTTTTGAAAGGCGCTGTAAGGCAGGGATAACGGGTGCAAGCGCTTTTAGCGGCCACTCACGAAGAGCCAATGAGTTTGTGGCCCGCTGATAGCCACCCTCGTACTGGGCTGCAAAGAACATAAGGCTGGCACCAAGCATGCTCCAGAATCCAACCAAACTGAGATGAGGACCCTTCCGGCAGAAAAAATAACGGCCAACAATAATCATCCTCCTGCGGGGCCATACACTTAGCGTCACAGCTCAAAATTCTGCGTATTTCAGCGCGGGAAGTATCGTGAATCAGTTTTTGTTCTGTAACAATAAATATATTATCGGTAGATTGGAAATAAAATTTTGCGGAAACAATAGATTAATTATTATCGAGCGGCAGATTATGCAGGAATTGACATTGTCGGCGCGCCCGACGGGTGTTCACCAGGTCATCTCTTGAGGTGAAGCAGTCTCAGGAAAATCAGGGCTCATGGGACCACCACAAGCTGGCGGGTACGGTGTCGGCAGAGGAGGCCTCTCCGCTGAGCCAGGGCGGCCGCATATTGGTGCGGAGTTGAAGCGGACCGCCCGGCCTTACGGCGCAAGGCCGGATCTTACGGCGGAGGCGACTGGCGTGGCCGGATCGCCGTCCAGCGCCGCCACGATCTCTGCTTCCAGCGCGGCAAGGGCATAGGGCATTGAGAGGATGCTGCCGAAGGACAAGGCGCCGGCCACCATGCGGCTGGCCAGGATCTCGCGCCCTTCCCTGTGGGCGCTTAGGAAGCGTCGCATCGGAATGTTGGTGATGGCCGCGCTCGACTCGCTCGTCATCCAGATCAGCAGATCCACTTCCAGGGGCGAGAGATCCTCCGGCGAGAGGACTCCGTAGAAGCCGCGCCGCAGAGCCTGGTCCGGCAGCGGCGGCACCACGAAGCCCAGCTCCGCCAGGAAGGCGCCGCGCGTGTCCTCGCGGGCATATGCACCGACCTCGCCGCCAAAGGCATAGGCGATCCGCGCCGTACGGCCCTCCCAGCCGGGATGGCGGGCCCGGGCTGCGTCGATCAACCCCTGCGCCTGCCCGATCCGTTCCTCCGCCAGCTCCTGCCGGCCAAGCGCCAGCCCCAGGCTGCGGGTCAGCACTGCCCAGGGCGTGGAGACCGCCTGCCCCGGCGCATGCATCAGCACGGGCGCGATGCGCGACAGGAGCGCGTACTGCGCCGGTGTGATTCCCGAGCCGATGCCCACGATCAGGTCCGGCGCCAGCGCGGCCACCTGCTCGACTGAGATTTCGGTGGGCAGTTCGACAGGCAGGGAGCCGGAGAGGAAGGGTTGGGCCCAGGGCCAGATGGAGGCTGGCTGGTCGCCATACCATCGGCGCACCGCCACGGGCTGCACGCCGAGGGCCAGCAATGTGTCCTGCGTCTGGAAGCCGAGCGAGACGACCCGCCGGGGCGGCTCCGGCAAAAGGATTTCGCCGAAGGCATGCGTGATGCGGAGGGGACCTTGGGCCAGCACCGGCGGCACGGCGAGCCCAGGCAGTATTCCCAGAGCCGCCCCCCGCCCCGCCCGCAGCAGGGCGCGCCTCGTCAAGCTGCGGCCGGCGCCGGCGCCGGAGCAGGAGCCAGGGCAAGAGGGGTGCAGGTCTTGTGCGTCTTGTGCGGTCATGGCTTGCCTCAGAGCAGCGTGGCGGCCAGGCTGGCGAGCACCAGGGCCGGGCAGGCCCCCAGCGCCAGCCGGAGCGCGTAGCAGAGCAGCAGGACGAGGGCCATGCCTGTAGATATGAGCGGGCCTAGCCAGAGCATTAGAGCTATTGGGCCAGCCCTGCCCGGCCGCCAGCCAGCGAGCCAGTGCGAAGGCCCAGAGGATGGCGTCGGTCTCAGATGGCGAAGCTCGTCATGGTGACGGCCAACACGGCTTCCACGCGAGGCATGGGAAGGCTCAGCGGAAGGGTGGCGTTGGCCGGCGCGTCGATTGCCTAGAGGCTGTCATGGACCTGCGGCCAGTTGCGCGGCTTGCTTGAGGATGATGCAGGCGAAGGCGACGAGGTGGAGATCGGCAAGAGTGGTGGCATAGCGCTCGTAGTCGGGACTGTCAGGAATTTCGTGTAGGGCGGAGCGGTTGAACACGCTCAGGCCATGGCGCGGGTGAAACGCTCGCCGAACAGCACGGCGAACTGGGC
>NZ_JBHSCH010000130.1:0-3068 GCF_042651065.1 Teichococcus aestuarii | reverse complement strand
GTATTCATCCGGCGAGGGCCGCGGGTCAAACTGCAGGTTTGCGCTTGACGGGTGGCTTGCGCGCCCATGCCTTGGCCAGGGCTGCGACGGCTTTGGCATAATCGTCGATGTTGATGTTGTCGGGATCGAATGGCCCGCCAGCCCATTCCGTCATCTCGGTGTGGTTTTCGTGCTGTGGATCAGCGATGGCCTCGAGGAACTCGGCGTAGCTCCAGGGACCGCCAACGTCCTCGGGCGGGCAGCGTCCGGTCGCGTCGATCAGGAGCGGGTATATCAGGTCGGGCACGGCATCCGCGATGCGCTCGATCTTGACGGTGTGTTCCCAGCCATCGCCGAAGTCGTAGAGGTACCGCAGAGTCTTCGCGCCGGTGTCCTCGATGGCGTCGATGAGACGGGCCTTGCAGGCGTCGAGGGGACCTCCACCCCAGTCCGGGTCGGGAATGCCCCAGCCCACATCGCGCACCCGGATCTCGTAGAGATGGCTGTTGGTCCAGCCCATGGCGGCCTGGAGCACCAGGTGCAGGCGATCGAGCCGGATCGTCAGCGGCACCTCGACCCGGCGCAGGACTACGGGCTTGACTTCATTGAGGGTGATCTTGAGCCGGGCAATGCTGTTGGTGATCATGCCGCCGCCTTTCGTCGCTCCATCTTCCGGACCCAGTTCCAGGGCAGGAGTTCATGCAGCTTCGAGGCGGGATGGTCGGCAATTCTGGCCAGCACGTCAGCAAGCCAGGCACGCGGGTCAACGTCGTTCAGCTTCGCTGTGGTGATGAGCGCGTACATCATCGCGGCCCGCTCGCCACCCCGATCGCTCCCTGCGAACAGCCAGGCCTTTCGGCCGAGGGCCACGCCACGGAGGGCACGTTCCGCGGCATTGTTTGTCAGGCAGATCCGGCCATCGCTGAGGAACCGGGTAAACGCGGCCCAGCGTTTGAGGGCATAGTCCAGCGCCTTGGCCACATCGTTGTGGCGCGACAGCCTGCCCCTGGTCTCTAGCATCCAGGCATGGAGGTTGGTAACGAGCGGCGCGACAACGCTCTGCCGGTGCTGCAGGCGCTCCGCCGCCGGGCACCGGTTCACTGCCCGCTCGGCATCGAACACCTGGTCGATGCGCCGCACGGCCTCGGCAGCCAGCGGCGCGCGGGCGACCTCGGCCAGCTCGAACACCTTGCGCCGGAAGTGCGCCCAGCATGCCGCCTCCGTGACCGGCCCGGGCCTGCGGCTGGCCAGGTAGAGGTCGCCGAACCCGGCATAGGCGTCGGCCTGCAGGATCCCGCTATAGGAGACCAGGTGTCGCTTGGGATGCTCGGCGGTCCGATCGCGCGAGAAATAGAACACCGCGGCGGGTGGCGCAGGTCCGGCAAAAGGCTGGTCGTCCCGCACATAGGTCCAGAGGCGCGCCGTGACCGTCTTGCCGCGGGCGAGTAGCGGCACCGTGGTGTCGTCGCCATGCAGGCGCTTGGCGGCCAAAACATGCGCCTCAATGAGAGCGTGGAGCGGCGAGAGCACGGCCGCCGCGGTGCCGACCCAGTCCGCCAGGGTGGAGACGCTCAGCTCCACCCCCTCGTGGGCATAGCTCTCGCTCTGCCGGTTCAGCGGCAGATGCTGACCGAACTTGGCCTCCAGGACCATGGCCAGCAGGTTTGGTCCGGCCCTGCCGCGGGCGATCGGATGGAACGGCGCGGGCAGCTGGGTAATGCGCTCGCAGGCCCGGCAGGAGAACTTCTCCCGCACGGTCTGGATGACCTTCCACGACCGCGGGATCACCTCCAGGGTCTCGGTGACGTCCTCGCCAAGCTTGGACAGCTTGCCGCCGCAGCAGGTGCAGGCAGAGGGCGACGGGACCACCACCCGCTCGCGCGGTAGATGGGCAGGCAGAGGCCCGCGGGAAGGCCTGCGCGGCGGCGGTGCCCCGGGCTGGGTTCCCGCCTGGTTCTCCGCCCGCGTCGTGTCCTCAGCCACTGTCGCGACCAGCTCGCCGAGTTCCAGCTCCAACTGATCCAGCAGCTTGCGGCCGCGCTCGGAGGAGGCGCCGAACTTGTCGTGCTGGAGTTTGGCGATAACCAGCTTGAGGTGGGTGATCATCGCCTCCGCGCCGGTGGCACGGGCCTCGGCCGCGAGGCGCGCCTCCCGCTCGACCGCCAGTGCCGCGCGCAGGCTCTCGACATCATCAGGGTCAGCCGCGGCGGGTGTCATGCCGGAAGTGAATCAGATGAATGCGTGCTCTGCCAGCACAATCAGGCTCAGCCCGCGGCCAGTGGCCTGTAGGTCCGCTGCGGGTTCCGCCAGTCGATCCCCTCCAGCATGTAGGCCAGCTGCGGGCCGGAGATGGACACCACGCCATCGGCCGGTGAAGGCCAGATGAAGCGTCCGCGCTCCAGCCGCTTGGCGTAGAGCGACATGCCCAGCCCGTCGTGCCAGAGGATCTTGACCAGGTCGCCGCGCCTGCCGCGGAACACGTACAGATCGCCCGCATGGGGATCTCGGGCTAGTGCCTCCTGCACCTGCAGCGCCAGCCCGTTCATGCCGCGGCGCATGTCGGTATGGCCCACCGCCAGCCAGACCCGCACGCCAGAGGGGACCGGGATCACCGGCGCAGTGCCGTCAGCACGCGCCGCAATGCAGCAGCATCCACATCAGCACCCACCCGCACACAGGTGCCGTCCGGCAGCACGATCTCGATCCGACTGTCCGGCTGCCGGGGCTGCGCGACCTCGGACCGCCCCATCTCGGCAGGCGGAGGATCACTGATCTGGATCGGCAGGAACATCGGCTCGGGACCTGTGGCCCGCCGTGCAAGCTGCCCCCGTCGTGCGTCACGCCGCCAGTTCCATAGCAGGCCGCGGCTCACATCATGGCGGCGAGCGACCTCGGCGAAGCAGGCGCCCGGCGCCTCCACCTCCGCCACGATCCGCAGCTTGTCCTCGGCCCGCCAACGGCGCCGCCGTTCCAAGCCATTGATGATCTCCATCCCGGCCGACCCCCGCCCTTAGCGACACACTCAAGAACGTCGCTAAGATCAGGAGCTATCTCACATCCAGGAAGGCGGCCGCGGCCGGACGGATACG
>NZ_JBHSCH010000129.1:0-3146 GCF_042651065.1 Teichococcus aestuarii | reverse complement strand
GCTGCTCTCCCTCAAGATGACCGGCCTCGGCCTGCGCACCGCCTACCTGAACGAGCCGCTGACGGCGGGGCTGGCGCCGGAGGGTCTGCAGGAATAGGGTGGTGCGGACGCGGTATTCGGATTCCTGCACCTGCCCACGCAGCCGGCGCACCTCCTCCTCCAGCGCGCCCACCCGCTCCAGCATCTGGCTGAGCAGCTCGGGCGAGCCGCCGGCCACGCCGCCACGCCCCGCGGGCGGCGCCATTGGCACCGGCGCGGCATAGCCGCCACCGCCGCCGCTCCGCCGCATCATGTCCAGCTCCTGCCGCAGCTGCAGGATCTGGTTCTGCAACGCGATGCCCTCACGGCTCTCCATCTGCGCGGCGGCCGGCCCGGCGGCCAGCAGCATGGGGGGCAGCAGCAGCGGGGCCAGGAGCAGGAACTTGCGAAACATGGCCTTGTCCTTCCGGTAGCAGGGCAATGGTCGGCGGAACGAAAAACGGCGGCGCCCGCACAGACGGGTGCCGCCGCTTCTCTCAGCCACCCGCGCCCGCGTCAACGCACCGCGTCAACACGGCCGCGCGTGGTCCATGCTCAGCGGACGACCGTCACCGCGCGGCGGTTCTGCGCCCAGGCGTCGGCCGAGGAGCCGAGCGCCGCCGGGCGATCCTTGCCGTAGGAGATCACGCTCAGGCGGCCGGAGGAGACGCCGTTCGCCACCAGCACGTCGCGCGCCGAGCTGGCGCGGCGCTGGCCGAGCGCCAGGTTGTACTCGCGGGTGCCGCGCTCGTCGGCATGACCCTCGACCACGACCTGCACCTGCGGGTACTGCGCCAGCCAGGCGGCCTGCCGCTCCAGCGTGGTGCGCTGGTCGGCGCGGACGCTGCTGCTGTCGGTGTCGAAGAAAACGCGGTCGCCGACATTGGCGACCAGGTCTTCCTGGCTGCCCGGGCGGATCTGGCCGGCACCCAGGCCGCCCATGCCGGCACCGCCGGCAGCGCCGGCGCCGGTGGCAGCGCCCGAAGTATCCTCGCTCGCGCAGGCGGCGAGAAGGGCGGCGGCGGCAAGAGCGCCAAGAAGCTTGGTCTGCATAATTTCGATTCCTGTGTCAGATCGAATTACGGCCGCGGTTACGCTGCGATTGAGGCGCGTTCAAGGCAGACAAACCGGCATGCCAGGAATGGTTGCCCTTCGGCAAACGCATCGCTCCTGGCATGGCGTCTATCAACCTTCGGTTACGAGGACAACAGCGGCGACCAGCTCGGATCGGTGGCGTCGGTGGGGGTGATCACCTGCCGCTCATTGAAGCCGGCGATGTCGATCATCGCCAGCCGCGCCGAGTAGCCGTTGCCGCGGGAATCGCGCGCCGGGCTCTCGCGGTAGAAGGTCAGCACCCGGCCGTTCGGCGCGAAGCTCGGCCCCTCCATGCCCCAGCCTTCGGAGAGGATGCGTTCGCCCGAGCCGTCGGGGCGCATCACGCCGATGCCGAAGCGGCCGCCGGAGATGCGGGTGAAGGCGATCAGGTCGCCGCGCGGCGACCAGACGGGGGTGGCGTAGCGGCCATTGCCGAAGGAGATGCGCCGCGCGCCGCCGCCATTGGCGTCCATCACGTAGAGCTGCTGGTCGCCGCCACGGTCGGAGTTGAAGACGATCTGGCTGCCATCCGGCGAGTAGCAGGGGGAGACATCCAGCCCGCCGCCGGAGGTGAGCTGCCGCTCCCGCCGCGAGCCGAGATCCACCACATAGATGTTGGCGTCGCCGCCGCGGGCGGAGGAGAGCACGACGTTGCGCCCGTCCGGGCTGAAGCGCGGCGAGAGGGTCATGCCCTGGAAGTTGCCCAGCACCTCCTGCCGGCCGCTGTCCAGGTTGAACAGGTAAACCCGCGGCTGGTTGTTGTTGTAGGACATGAAGGCGATCTGCCGCGCATTCGGGTGGAAGCGCGGGGTCAGGGCCTGGAAGCTGCCATCGGTCAGGAAGCGGTGGTTCTCGCCATCCTGGTCCATGATGGCGAGGCGGCGGGTGCGCCGGTCGCGCGGGCCGCTCTCGGCGATGTAGACGATGCGGGTGTCGAAATAGCCCTTCTCGCCCAGCATCCGCTCATAGATCACGTCCGAGATGACGTGGGCGATCTGCCGCCAGTTGGCGGCGGCGGCGGTGTAGGCGGTGCCCTGGAGCTGCTGCTCCGAATTCACCTCCCACAGCCGGAACTCGATGCGCGCGCGGTCGCCCTGCGGCTCGGCGCGGCCGGTGACGAGCGCCTGCGCGCCGATCACGCGCCAGTCCTGGAAGCGGGGCGCGCCAGCGGCGGCCTCCGGCGTCTGGATGTAGGCGGCGCGCTCCACCGGCCGGAACAGCCCGGAATTCTTCAGGTTGTTGGCGATGACGCGGGTGATGTTCTGGCCGAGCTGCTGCGCTGCCGGCGAGGAGCCGGCGAAGTCGGGCAGCGCGATCGGGATCGGGTCGGTGCGGGCGCGGGTGATGTCGATCACCTGGCCCCCGGCGGCGGTGCCGCCGGGGGCCGGGGCCTGCGCGCGGGCGCGCGAGGCGGCGCCGAGGATCGGCATGCCCACCAGCCCGCCCAGACCCATCAGGGCGAGGCGGCGGGACAGGGAAAGGTTCTGCTGGGTCATCGGACGAGGCCCCTCGGGTTGAATCGGAAGGTCGCGGCGTTCAGCGACGGGATCTTCTCGCGTGGCACGGGCAGCGGGCTGCATTTCTGGTCGAGCAACGCGCGGCGGGCGCTTTCGTATACGGCGCGCGCGCGCGGCTCGGACGGAACGCTGCCCGCCGGGCGCACATTGCGTATGACCCCGCCCGGGTCGATGTCCACCCGCAGCTCGACCACGATCTGGTCAAGATTGAGCATGCCGGCATCGACCGACCAGCATTCGCTGATCCGCTCGGAGACACCCCGCACCTCGCCCGCCGTCAGCAGCGCGGCGCCGGAGGGCGCGCCGCCGCAGGAAGGCGGCGCCCCGCCCGAATTGGTGCGGGCGCGCGGCGGCTCGTTCTGCTGCTGCGCGGCGCGCACCCGCTCCAGCGTGCTCAGCACGGACTGGCTGCGCTCGGCGGTGGGCGGGGCCTGGCGGCGGGTGTTGCCATCGGGCTCGTCGTTGCAGTGAAGCCGAACTTCGCTGTCTGGCCGGTCTTGCTGTTCCTCTCAGGCT
>NZ_JBHSCH010000128.1:0-3155 GCF_042651065.1 Teichococcus aestuarii | reverse complement strand
AGGGCAGCGCCGGCATGCCCGGCAGCAGCGCCATCACGCCCGCCGCGCCGGCGGCGATGCCGAGCGGCTTGGCGCCGCTGCCGAGCTGCCCGGCGATGAGCTGGTCCGCCCGCCCCTCCGAGGCGCCCTTGGTGACGACGATGCCGGCGGCGACCGAGGTGAGCAGCGAGGGGATCTGCGAGACCAGCCCGTCGCCCACGGTGAGGGTGAAGAAGGTCTCCGCCGCGTCGCCTAAGCCCATGCCATGGCGGCCGACGCCGATTGCGAGCCCGCCCAGCAGGTTGACGAAGGTGACGATGAGGCCGGCCACGGCATCGCCGCGCACGAACTTCGCCGCGCCGTCCATGGCGCCGAAGAAGGCGCTCTCCTCCTCCAGCTCGCGGCGGCGCAGCCGCGCCTGGGTCTCGTCGATGGTGCCGGCGGAGAGATCGGCGTCGATCGCCATCTGCTTGCCCGGCATGGCGTCCAGGCTGAAGCGCGCCGAGACCTCGGCGATGCGCCCCGAGCCCTTGGTGACCACCATGAAGTTGACGACAAGCAGGATGGCGAAGACGACGAAGCCGATCAGCACGTCGCCGCCCATCAGGAAGCTGCCGAAGGCGGCGATGACGCCGCCAGCCGATTGCGGCCCCTCATGCCCGTGCGTCAGCACCATGCGGGTGGTGGCGATGTTCAGCGCCAGCCGCAGCAGGGTGGTGAGCAGCAGGATGGTGGGGAAGCTGGTGAAATCCAGCGGCCGGCGCAGCATCAGCGCCACCACCAGCACCAGCACGGAGGCGGTGACGGAAACGGCCAGGCTGAAATCCAGCAGCATCACCGGCAGCGGCACCAGCATGATGCCGACCAGGGCGACGACGCCGACGGCCAGCGCGATGTCGCTGCCCGGATTCAGCCGGTTGAGGCTGGCGGAAAGGGTGAAGCCGGCGGCCATGGCGGCTTACCGCGCCGCCATGGCGTAGCCGCCCGCCGCCGTCACCGGCAGGCCCATGCCACGGTAGTCCTGCAGCTTGTTGCGCAGGGCGCGGATGGAGATGCCGAGCACCTCCGCCGCGCGGGTACGGTTGCCGAGGCAGTGGGCGAGGGTGCGCAGGATCAGCTCGCGCTCCACCTCCTCCATGCTGCGGCCGACCAGCGCGGCGATGCCATCCGCCGCCGCGTCCGGCGCGAGGCCGGGCGCGGCGGGGACGGTGATCTGGGGCAGGGGCGGCGGCGGCGCGGCGGGCGCCGGCGTGGCGCCGCCCAGCTCGATCGCCTCGGCGCCGATCTCGGTGCCGCAGGCCATCAGCACGGCGCGGTGCAGGGCGTTCTCCAGCTCCCGCACATTGCCCGGCCAGGCATGCGCCAGCAGAGCGGCGCGGGCGGCGGCGGAGAGCGGGCGTGGCGGCAGCCCGTTCACCGCCGCGAAGCGGGCGGCGAAGCACTCGGCGAGCGGCAGGATGTCGCCCGGCCGCTCGCGCAGCGGCGGCAGGCGCAGCCGCACCACGTCGAGCCGGAAGTACAGGTCCTCGCGGAAGCGCCCGGCGCGCACCTCGGCCATCAGGTCGCGGTTGGTGGCGGCGAGGATGCGGACATCGACCCGCACGGGGCGTGTGCCGCCAAGCCGGTCGATCTCCCGCTCCTGGATGGCGCGCAGCAGCTTGGCCTGCAGCCGCAGGTCCATCTCGCCGATCTCGTCGAGCAGCAGCGTGCCGCCGGCGGCCTGCTCGAACTTGCCCTTGCGCGCGGCGACGGCGCCGGTGAAGGCGCCCTTCTCGTGGCCGAACAGCTCGCTCTCCAGCAGCGTCTCCGGCAGGGCGGCGCAGTTGAGCGCGACGAAGGGGCCGGCCGCGCGGCGCGAGCCCGCATGGATGCGCCGCGCCACCAGCTCCTTGCCGGTGCCGCTCTCGCCGGTGACGAGCACCGAGGCCTCGACCCGCGCCACCTGGTCGGCGCGCGCCAGCATGGCCAGCATGGCGGGGTCGCGCGCCACCATGGCGTTCCGCTCATCCGCCTCGCCGGCGGCGGCCTGCAGCATGGTGGCGATCAGCTCCGCATCCGGCGGCAGCGGCAGGAAGTCCCGCGCCCCCTCGCGGATGGCGCGCAGCGCGGCGGGCGCCTTGGATTCCGGGCCGCAGGCGATGAGCGGGCAGAGGATGCGCTCGGCCAGCATGGCGCGGATCAGCCAGCCGGCATCGTGCACCACCTCGCACAGCACCACGTCGGCGCCCTCCTGGCGCAGCCGGGCGAGCGCCGCAACCACGCCGGAGGCCTGCGCGACCGTGGCGCCGCGCGCCTGCGCCATGCGCGCCGCCTGGCCGAGCGGCCCTTCCAGCGCGCCCACGATCAGCACCCGCGGCATGGCGTCACGTCACCCGGTCGGTCTTGACGATCTCGGTCATGGTGACGCCGAGCCGGTTCTCGCCCACCATCACCACCTCCCCGCGCGCGACGAGGCGGTTGTTGACGTAGATGTCCACCGCCTCGCCCAGCTTGCGGTCCAGCTCCACCACCGCGCCGCGGCCGAGCTTGAGCAGCTGGCTCACCTGCATGGTGGCGCGGCCGAGCACGGCCGAGACCTGCACGGGAATGTCGTAGATGGCGCCGAGCCCCTCGGCGCCGGGCATGGCCGGGCGGGCGGCGTCGGGCTCGAGCTCCTCGAGCGGGGGCAGGGCGGCGTAGGTGGGGTCGGGCATCTTGCCTCTCTCGCGGTCTCAGCGTGTCTCGGGATTCGGCTCGGCAGGGGCGTCGAGCCCGAAGCCGGCCAGCAGCGCGGCCACCGCCGCGCGGGCCGTGGCGGCGCGGCGCTCGGCCAGGCCGTCGCGCCAGCGCAGCACGGCATCGCCCGGCTCCAGGGCGGGGTCCGCCACCACCCGGCAGGCGGGCAGCGTGGCGCAACGGGCGGCCGCCGCCTCGGCCAAGGCGGGGGCGACATGCAGGGCCAGCTCCGGCTCGCCGTCCAGGGCGGGCAGCAGCCGGGCCAGGAAACCCTCCAGCTCCGCCCCGGCATGGCGCGCCGCCAGGGCGGGAAGGGCAGCCTGCAAGGCGCCCAGCACCAGCGCGCCGACCGCCAGCGCCGCCTCCTCGGCCAGGGCGCGGGCGGCGGCGGCGGCCTCGGCCAGCTCGGCGGCGGCGAGGCGCAGCGTGTTCAGCAGCGCCGCCTCCTGGCTGGCGGCGGC
>NZ_JBHSCH010000127.1:0-2500 GCF_042651065.1 Teichococcus aestuarii | reverse complement strand
ACAAGGGGAGTGAAAGAGACCTGAAACCGAACGCCTACAAGCAGTCGGAGCCCGCAAGGGTGACGGCGTACCTTTTGTATAATGGGTCCGCGAGTTTCTGTTTGCAGCAAGCTTAAGCCGTTAGGTGTAGGCGCAGCGAAAGCGAGTCCGAACAGGGCGCCCAGTTGCAGGCAGAAGACCCGAAACCGAGTGATCTAGCCATGGCCAGGCTGAAGGTGCGGTAACACGCACTGGAGGGCCGAACCCACGCCTGTTGAAAAAGTCGGGGATGAGCTGTGGCTAGGGGTGAAAGGCCAATCAAACTCGGAAATAGCTGGTTCTCCGCGAAATCTATTGAGGTAGATCGTCAGGCGAACACCGCCGGAGGTAGAGCACCGGAAGGGCTAGGGGGACCCAAAGTCCTACCAAACCCTACCGAACTCCGAATGCCGGTGAGTGCTACCTGGCAGACAGACAGTGGGTGCTAAGGTCCATTGTCGAGAGGGAAACAGCCCAGACCACCAGCTAAGGCCCCCAAATCGTGGCTAAGTGGGAAAGCATGTGAGACGGCCAAAACAACCAGGAGGTTGGCTTAGAAGCAGCCATCCTTTAAAGAAAGCGTAATAGCTCACTGGTCTAATAGCTGTCTTGCGGCGAAAATGTAACGGGGCTCAAGCCACGTGCCGAAGCTGTGGATGCATACGCAAGTATGCGTGGTAGCGGAGCGTTCCGTAGGCCTGCGAAGGTGGACCCGTGAGGGCCGCTGGAGGTATCGGAAGTGCGAATGCGGACATGAGTAGCGACAAAGAGGGTGAGAACCCCTCTCGCCGAAAGTCCAAGGGTTCCTGCGCAAGGCCAATCCGCGCAGGGTGAGCCGGCCCCTAAGGCGAGGGCGACAGCCGTAGCCGATGGAAACCAGGTGAATATTCCTGGGCCTGTCAGAAGTGACGAGTGTGAACCGTAGTCCCTCCTTATTGGATTGGAGAGGCTGCCGGATCACTCCAGGAAATAGCTCTGACATTATAGACCGTACCCGAAACCGACACAGGTGGACTGGTTGAGTATACCGAGGCGCTTGAGAGAACCATGCTGAAGGAACTAGGCAAATTACTCGCGTAACTTCGGGATAAGCGAGACCCATAGCCGGGCAACCGGAGATGGGTGGCACAGACCAGGGGGTGGCGACTGTTTAGTAAAAACACAGGGCTCTGCGAAATCGAGAGTTGAAGCCCCAGTAAACGGCGGCCGTAACTATAACGGTCCTAAGGTAGCGAAATTCCTTGTCGGGTAAGTTCCGACCTGCACGAATGGCGTAACGACCTCCCCACTGTCTCCAGCATGGGCTCAGCGAAATTGAATTCCCCGTGAAGATGCGGGGTACCCGTGGTCAGACGGAAAGACCCTATGAACCTTTACTGCAACTTCGCAGTGGCATCAGGAAGGGGCTGTGTAGGATAGGTGGGAGGCTATGAAACCGGGGCGCTAGCTTCGGCGGAGCCATCCTTGAAATACCACCCTGCGCCTTTCTGATGTCTAACTGAGCCCAGTTACCCTGGGCCAGGACCCTGCGTGGCGGGCAGTTTGACTGGGGCGGTCGCCTCCCAAATGGTAACGGAGGCGCGCGATGGTGGGCTCAAGCCGGTCGGACATCGGCTGTTGAGTGCAAAGGCATAAGCCCGCCTGACTGTGAGCGCGACAGCGCGAACAGAGACGAAAGTCGGCCTTAGTGATCCGGTGGTCCCGCGTGGAAGGGCCATCGCTCAACGGATAAAAGGTACTCTAGGGATAACAGGCTGATCTCCCCCAAGAGTCCACATCGACGGGGAGGTTTGGCACCTCGATGTCGGCTCATCGCATCCCGGGGCTGGAGCAGGTCCCAAGGGTTCGGCTGTTCGCCGATTAAAGCGGTAGCGAGGATCTGTCCCTAGTACGAGAGGACCGGGATGGACGTACCTCTGGTGTACCAGTTGTCGCGCCCGCGGCATCGCTGGGTAGCTAAGTACGGAACGGATAACCGCTGAAGGCATCTAAGCGGGAAACCAGCCTCTAAACGAGGTCTCCCCGAGGGTCGTGGTAGACCACCACGTCGATAGGCCGCAGGTATACGCCTGGTAACAGGCTCAGCCGAGCGGTCCTAATCACCCGAACGATCTCATTCAAAAACTCCGCCGTGGGCCTCAAAACCCACACCGCACGCAGCACCAATCCGCACTCACTCAAAATCACTCACCCATCACCAAATCAGTTACACATCATCCGTGTGCAAAAAAGTTCCGGCTCGGTGGCCCGGTGGCCATCGCGGGGTTGATACACCCGATCCCATCCCGAACTCGGACGTGAAACACCCCAGCGCCCATGGTACTGCATCTCAAGATGCGGGAGAGTAGGTCGCCGCCGGGCCACCAAGCCGGAACTTAACAAACACACGGATACTCTCACCACCGCGGGGTGGAGCAGCCCGGTAGCTCGTCAGGCTCATAACCTGAAGGTCACAGGTTCAAATCCTGTCCCCGCATCCAAA
>NZ_JBHSCH010000126.1:0-3479 GCF_042651065.1 Teichococcus aestuarii | reverse complement strand
TCGCGCCGATCGCGATGGACCAGGGCCTGCGCTTCGCCATCCGCGAGGGCGGCCGCACCGTCGGCGCCGGCGTCGTCGCCTCCATCAGCAAGTAAGACGCGCGGCCGCCGGTTCGCCGGCCGGCCGTCAGCGGGCCGCCCCTCGGGGCGGCCCGTTTTTTTGTGCCCGCCGCCTCCTGCGCCCGCCCCGCCCGGGGCCTTTCCCGGGCGGAGCGGAATCCCGCCCCATTGGCGGTTTCAACCCCGCCCGACCCTCTCGACAGCGCCGCCGCCTTGACCTATAGACGCCTCCTCGCGCAGCGATGGCGCCGCGCAGGGGCGTAGCTCAATTGGCTAGAGCGCCGGTCTCCAAAACCGGAGGTTGGGGGTTCGAGACCCTCCGCCCCTGCCAGCACCGCCCACGTTCTGCATGGGCCGCCTCCCGCCGGGGGGCCGGGTCTTGCGGGGTGGCTCCGGTCCGGATGCCGCCCGCGAAGCGTGTCTCCCTTGAACCATTAGGGTTGCGATTTTGGCGAAGCTCGATCCTGTGCTGTTCATCCGCGACGTGCGGCAGGAGGTGGCCCGGGTCACCTGGCCGACGCGCAAGGAGACGTTGATCACCACCGGGCTGGTGCTGGCGCTTTCGGCCCTGGCCGCGGTGTTCTTCCTGCTGACGGACAAGCTCATCCAGTTCCTGGTGAGCCTGCTGTTCGGCTTTGGCGCCTGATAAGGACGGGAGGGGTTCCATGGCCGAAATGAGGTGGTACGTCGTCCACGTCTACTCGGGTTTCGAGAAGAAGATCGCCCAGCAGATCAAGGAGCAGGCGGCGCAGAAGGGTCTGGCCGAGAAGTTCGGCGATATCCTGGTTCCCTCCGAGGAGGTGACCGAGGTGCGCCGCGGCCAGAAGGTCAATTCCGAGCGCAAGTTCTTCCCCGGCTATGTGCTGGTGAAGATGCAGATGACCGACGAGGCGTGGCACCTGGTGAAGGACACGCCGAAGGTCACCGGCTTCCTCGGCGCCCGCAACAAGCCGAGCCCGATCTCCGAGGCCGAGGCGCTGCGCATCGTGCAGCAGGTGCAGGAGGGCGTGGACAAGCCCAAGCGCCCCGCCATCGTCTTCGAGGTGGGCGAGCAGGTGCGCGTCGCCGACGGCCCCTTCACCAGCTTCAACGGCACGGTGGAGGAGGTGGACGAGGAGCGCGGCCGCGTGAAGGTCTCCGTCTCCATCTTCGGCCGCGCCACGCCGGTCGAGCTGGAATACGCCCAGGTCGAGAAGGTCTGAGGGCAGGGTCTCCCGCCGCATGAGTCGCCGGGCATGATGCGGGCGCTGCGGGAGAGATGGGCGGGGCTTCTGGCCTCGCCCGGCGGCGCCCGCAGGGTTGCTCGCGGCCTGGCGGCCGGCGCCGCCGCCGCCATGCTTCCGGCCTTCGGGCTGCATCTCCTCTTCGCCGCCGGCTTCGCGCTGCTGCTGCGCGGCAGCCTGCCCGTGGCCGCCGCCGCCTGCCTCGCGCTCGGCAACCCGCTCACCCATGCCGTGCTGCTGCCCGCCGAGTACGCGCTCGGCCGGCTGCTCCTGCCGCCCTCCGTCGAGTTCCTGCCGGAACACGGCCCGGCCTGGCTGCTGGCCCTGCTGCCCGCCGCCGAGGAGACGGTGGCCGGCGGCGTGGTGCTGGCCGGGGTGGCCGGGCTGCTGGGCTGGCTGCTGGCCCGCCGCGCCCTGGTGCCCGGTGCCGCCGCGCCGGAGGCGCCGCTGCGGGTGATCCACCTGAACGGCGCCATCAACAGCGGCAAGTCGAGCGTGGGCCGGGCGCTGGCGGCGCTGATCCCGGGCGCGGGCTTCATCGAGGGCGACGAGCACGGCCTGCCCGCGGAGCTGCCGCCCGAGCAGCGCTGGGCGGGGGCGCTGGGCCGCATCCTGCGGCGCATCCGCGAGAGCAACGCCCCCTGCCTGGTCTCCGCCTACCCGCTGGACGAGGCAGGCTACCGCCGGCTGCGCACCGCCTGCGTGGCACGCGGCGCCACCCTCTCGGTGGTGACGCTGGCGCCGCCGCTGGAGGTGGCGCTGGGTCCGCGCGGCGGCCGGGTGCCGGATGCGGCGGAGCAGGCCCGCATCCGCGCCATGTATGCCGAGGGCTACCACCGCCGCCTCTTCAGCGACGTGACGCTGGACAATGCCGGGCTGGCGCCGGAGGAGGCCGCGCGGCGCGTGCTGGCGGCGCTGGCCCACGCCCATGCGGCCAGGGCGCCGGGCGCGGCGGGACGCGCCGCCCCGACCTGACCGGCCTCAGGGCCGCAGCAGGGAGGGCGCCACGCCGCCCGGCATGACCGTCACCGTGGCCGTCCGCCCCGGGATCAGCCGCATCCCCTCCGGGATCTCCTCCAGCGCGATGCGCACCGGCACGCGCTGCGCCAGCCGCACCCAGGAGAAGGTGGGGTTGACGTTGGCCACCAGCCCGCCCGCCTGCTCGCGGTCCGCGATGCCGCCGGCGATGCTCTCCACCCGGCCGGAGAGGGGGCGCGCATCGCCCATCAGCACCACCCGCGCCGGGTCGCCGGGGTGGATGCGGCCGAGCTTTGTCTCCTCGAAATAGCCCTGCACGTGCAGGCTGCCGGCATCGACCAGCGCCATCACCGCGCTGCCGGCGGCGACATAGGCGCCGGGCCGCAGCGTCAGGTTGGTGATGGTGCCATCCACCGGCGCGCGGATCTCGGTGCGCTCCAGGTTCAGCCGGGCGAGGTCGCGCTGCGCCTCGGCCTCCTGCAGCGCGGCGGCGGCGGTGGCCGCCTCGGAATGCGCCTGGTCCTGCCGCTGGATGGAGACGACGCCCTCGGTGAGGCGGTCGTAGCGGCGCTCGTCGCGGCGGGCGCGCTCCAGCGTGGCGGCGCGGCTGGCCACCACCGCCTCGGCCTGCTGCAGGGCGAGGGCGAAGCGGGCCTGGTCCAGCCGCAGCAGGGGCTGGCCCTGCCGCACCGCCGCGTTGTCGGCCACCAGCACCTCGGCCACGAAGCCGGAGACGTCGGGCGCGATGCCGATGATGTCGGCCCGCACGCGGCCATCCCGCGTCCAGGGCGACTCCATGTAGTAGCGCCAGAGCTGCCAGCCCATCAGCCCGGCGGCGCCGACCAGCGCCAGGGTGAGCAGGATGCGCGCGGCGCGCGCCAGCAGGGGCTTCATGACAGCAGCAACTCCGTGAGGGCGGCGACGCCGCCGAGGGTGAGGATGTAGAGGGCGAGGTCGAAGAGCGGCGGGTGCCAGACCAGCCGGTACAGTCCGGCGCCGCGCAGCAGGGCGCGCAGCAGGGCGAAGGCCGGCAGCGCCAGCGCCGCCCAGGCCAGCAACGCCGGCAGGTAGATGCCGTAGAGGTCGATCTCCGCGATCATGCGGGCAGGCTCCCGTGTTGCGGCGCCGGGGCTGACAGGGCCGGAGGTGGCGCCCCGGGGAAGAGGGCGAGGCGCAGGCCGGAGAGCGAGACCGCCGCGCGCCGCGCCGCCCGGCTGCG
>NZ_JBHSCH010000125.1:0-3960 GCF_042651065.1 Teichococcus aestuarii | reverse complement strand
CTGGACGAGGCCCGCGCGCGCGGCGCCGAGGCCGCCGGGCTGCTGGCTGACCTGGCCGCGCCGGACGCGCCCGCGCGGCTGGTGGCCGAGGCCGCCGCCGCCCTGGGCGGGCTGGACGTGCTGGTCTCCAACGCCGGCTTCGCCGACCGCACGCCGGTGGCGCAGCTCACCGACGAGGCCTTCGCCCGCAGCCAGGACACCATCCTGACGGCGCTGTTCCGCCTGGCGCGCGCCGCGGGGCCGCTGCTGGCGGCGGGGCGGGCGCCGCGGCTGGTCGCCGTCTCCTCCTTCGTGGCGCACAATTTCCGCACCGACAGCGCGGTGTTCCCCGCCTCCGCCACGGCCAAGGCGGGGGTGGAGGCGCTGGTGAAGGCGCTGGCGCTGGAATGGGCGCCGGCGGTCACCGTCAACGCCGTGGCGCCGGGCTACACGCAGAAGGATTCCGGCGCGCATGCGGCGCTGGACGCGAAGGCGTGGGAGGCGGTGGTCGCCCGCATCCCGCTGCGCCGCCTGGGCCAGCCGCAGGACGTGGCGGAGGCGATCGCCTTTCTCGCCTCGGAGCGGGCCGGCTACATCACCGGGCAGGTGCTGCATGTCGATGGCGGGGTGGTGGTGTAGCCGCCCCGCCATGGCCGGGGAGGCTCACTCCACGCGGATGTTCGCCTCCCGCACCAGCGTCGCCATGCTCTGCCGCCCCTCGCGCACGAAGCGGGCGAAGTCGGCCGGGCTGCTGCCCACCGGCACGGCGGCGAGCTGGGCGAGGCGCGCCTGCACCTCCGGCTCGGCCAGCGATTCGGCCAGCACGGCGTGCAGACGGGTGGCGATGGCCTCCGGCAGCCCGGCGGGGCCGAACAGCGCCGCCCATTCGGAGAGGGTGAGGCCGGGCAGCCCGGCCTCGGCGAAGGTGGGCACCTCCGGCTGCACCGAGACGCGCCGCTCCGCCGCCACGGCCAGGAAGCGCGCCCGGCCGGAGGCCACCACCGGCGCGGCCGAGAGGGCGGTGATGAACACCGCGTCCAGATTGCCGCCGGCGATGTCGCGCGCCGCGTCGGCGCCGCCGCGATAAGGCACGTGCTGCACCTCGATGCCGGCCAGCCGGCCGAGCTGCACCACCGCCAGGTGCCCCGCCGTGGCATTGCCCTGGGTGCCAATGTTGAGCTGGCCGGGGCGCGACTTCGCCAGGGCGATGAAGCCCGCCAAGTCCTGCGCCGGGCTGTCCGCGCGCACCGCCAGCACCTGCGGGAAGGTGGTGACCAGCGAGACGGGGGTGAAGGCGGTGGCGTAGTCGAAGGGCAGGCCCTTCAGCAGCGCGGGGTTCACGAGGTGGGAGGAGGCGTCCCACAGCAGCATGTGCCCGTCGGGCGCCGCCTGCGCCACCACGCCGCCGCCGACGCTGCCGCCCGCGCCGGTGCGGTTCTCCACCACGATGGTCTGGCCCAGGCGCTCGCCCATGCGGGGGGCGATGGTGCGCGCCGCGCTGTCCGCCGCGCCGCCGGCGGCGAAGGGGACGATGAGGCGGATGGGCCGGCTGGGCCAGGCGGGCTGGGACCGCGCGGCGCCGGGCCGCAGGGCGGGCAGCAGCAGGGCGGGGGCGGCGAGCAGGGCGCGGCGCGGCGCGAGCGGCATGGGGGCTTCCTCCGGCGTGATGGTTGCGCCGAAGCTAGCGCGGCGCCGCCGGGCGCGGGAAGCCGGAAGGCCGCAAACGAAACGGGCCGCTCAGTGGCTGAGCGGCCCGTTCGGAACTGGTGGAGCCAATCGGAATCGAACCGACGACCTCTTGAATGCCATTCAAGCGCTCTCCCAACTGAGCTATGGCCCCACAGGAAGCGAGGCGGCGATATAGCGGCGGTGCGGGCGCCGTGCAAGCGGCCTTGCAGCGGGCTCTTGAAGGGCGGCTCAGAGGCCGGAAATGCAACAGGCCGCCCGTTGCCGGGCGGCCTGTGGAACTGGTGGAGCCAATCGGAATCGAACCGACGACCTCTTGAATGCCATTCAAGCGCTCTCCCAACTGAGCTATGGCCCCTCAGGGAAGTGGCGGGGGTATAACGAGCGCGCCTGGGCCACGCAAGCGGGGGAGGCGGGATTTTTTCGCCGCATCCGCGCCGCCCCTCCGTGCACGTGCGGCACGCCACCGCGCGCCCCTTTCGCAGCCGCGTCATGGCCGGTAGCCTCCCCCGCATCCGAAACTGGGGAGCGTCAAATGCGGAAAGTCTACCCCGATGCGCGCGCCGCGCTCGACGGCGTGCTGCGCGACGGCATGCTGATCCATTCCGGCGGCTTCGGTCTGTGCGGCATTCCGGGGGCGTTGATCGAGGCGATCCGCGATTCCGGCGTGAAGGACCTCACCGTCGTCTCGAACAATGCCGGCATCGACGATGCCGGCCTCGGCCTGCTGCTGAAGACGCGGCAGATCCGGAAGATGATCTCCTCCTATGTGGGCGAGAACAAGACCTTCGCCGAGCAGTTCCTGGCCGGCGAGCTGGAGATCGAGTTCAACCCGCAGGGCACGCTGGCCGAGCGCATCCGCGCCGGCGGCGCCGGCATCCCCGCCTTCTTCACCAAGACCGGCGTCGGCACCGCCGTGGCCGAGGGCAAGGAGACGCGGGAGTTCGACGGCGAGACCTATGTGATGGAGCGCGGCCTGTTCGCCGACCTCGCCATCATCCACGCCTGGAAGGCGGACACCGAGGGCAACCTCGTCTTCCGCAAGACGGCGCGCAACTTCAACCCGATGATGGCCACCGCCGCGACGCTGACGGTGGTGCAGGTGGAGCACCTGGTGCAGCCGGGCGAGCTCGACCCCGACCACATCCACACCCCCGGCATCTATGTGAAGCGCATCGTCAAGCTGCCCGAGGGCTACGAGAAGCGCATCGAGCAGCGCACCGTGCGCAAGCGGGTGACCGACCTGAACCCCGCCACCAGCAACGTCGCCTGAGGGAGAGGAGAACGACCATGCCCTGGACCCGCGACGAAATGGCCGCCCGCGCCGCCCGCGAACTGCAGGACGGCTTCTACGTCAATCTCGGCATCGGCATCCCGACGCTGGTGGCCAACCACATCCCCGACGGGATGAGCGTGCAGCTGCAGTCGGAGAACGGCATGCTGGGCATGGGCCCCTTCCCCTATGAGGGGGACGAGGACCCGGACCTGATCAACGCCGGCAAGCAGACCGTGACGGTGCTGCCCACCACCAGCTTCTTCTCCTCGGCCGACAGCTTCGCCATGATCCGCGGCGGGCATATCGACCTGTCCATCCTGGGCGCGCTGCAGGTGGCGGAGAATGGCGACCTCGCCAACTGGATGATCCCCGGCAAGATGGTGAAGGGGATGGGCGGCGCCATGGACCTGGTGGCCGGCGTGAAGAAGGTGGTGGTGCTGATGGAGCACACCGCCGGCGGCAAGCCCAAGCTGCTGCGCGAATGCGCCCTGCCGCTGACCGGCAAGGCGGTGGTGGACATGGTGATCACCGAGCTCGCCGTCTTCGCCATCGACCGGCAGAAGGGCGGCATGACGCTGACCGAGCTGGCGCCCGGCGTCACGCTCGACGAGGTGCGGGAGAAGACCGAGGCCAGCTTCGCGCTCGGCGCCGGCATCGGCTGAGGCGCCGCCCCGGCCGGGAGGGGCCAAGCCTCTCCCGGTGCGCGGGGGCTATTGTGGCCGCGGGCCCGGGGTGGGCACAGGGCCGGGCGTGGGCACGCCGGCGCCCGCGCCGGTGAGGGAAGGCTGCTGCGGCATGGGAGCGGCAGGCTGGGCCTGCGGCTGGGCGGGGCCCCGGCTGTAGGCGGGCGTTGCGGCGCGCTGCGCCTCGTAGCGCCGGCGGTCCTCCTCCAGGCGGCGGCGCAACGTCTCCAGCTCGCGCTCGCGTTCGGAGAGGGTGCGCTCCCAATCCTGGCTGGCCGTGGCGCCCGGCGCAGCGGGCGTGCTCGCGGCACGGCGCGGGGCCGGCGCGGCGCCATA
>NZ_JBHSCH010000124.1:0-4533 GCF_042651065.1 Teichococcus aestuarii | reverse complement strand
CACTCCATGGACGTAATCGGGCGCATCGCCCAGCCAGCCAGTGAACTTGTTCAGAAGAGCCGGGTCGTTGCCGACATATACGCCAAGAGCGGTCATGGCTGACATCCTTCACACCGAGCAAGCCGGGGGGCTGCTCGCTCACATGTGAGTGATATCGCTCACGAACGTGTGATCTTCCAAATAGAAATCGCGAATTTGTGAGTTAGAAAACGTAAGACGTGCAGAACGAAAGAGCATTCTCAATATAAAGATTAATGCCGTTCCCGGAGCATAAATAGAGGGGGCGTGTAACTTGTGGAGCCAGCCTCAGTTGGCGCTGTTTCGTCTGTAGATGGGCGAGGCCCAGCCAAAGCTTGAGCTTGTCTTTTATGCTTTGAGGATCCACTGTCCGGGGGGGGCTGAGGTGTATCACCAGCACCGATGAGCGGAATCGGCAGCAGAGAGGCCAGATTTCCTGAATAGCGCGGAGTAGTCCGCAGCTGCCGTCCGCCACGGTACTGATCTTCTCCTGATCTGGTGGACAGTGATCAATCGGCGGTGCACTTTATCTGCTCTGGGATTCTGTAGCCTTTGGATGCCGGTTCGAGGTCTTCTCCGTCATGGCTCCATCCTCTCAAGAGTTGGAGCCTCCGGAGAACCCCGGAACGGTTCACCTCGGCAGCCTGGGCCTCATGATGCCTGCCGTGGCTCAAGCAGGTTGTCTCTCGTTTGGGCGTTATCCCTCCGCAACCGCGGAGGAGCATCATTCTAGGTCAAAGCCCTTCCTGCGCACGAAAGCGCCGAAGTCGGCGCGTTCGGGTACGGAGTACTGTCGGGCCTTATCCTCCGACCACCCGTACTCCTCTGCTTCCCCGAAGCGGTCCGTATAGCGCTGCGTGGCGTAGGGCTGCATGGCCCTCCGTCGCTTGTCGTACGCGGCGATCTTGTCCTGTATGCCGGCCTCGTCATAGCGATCGTAGTGGACGGTGACATCGAGGCCCAGACGTGGGCTGAGGACGCCACCGAAGGACGGCCAGCCGACGCCCAGTCCGGCCACGGGGAAAACATGGTCGGGCAGCGCGAGGAGATCGGACACCTCCGCTGCTGTGTTGCGGATGGCGCTGACGGGGCACGTCCCCAGCCCCACTCTGTCCGCGGCGGCGATGAAGGTAGCGAGGACGATGGCCGCATCGACCGAAGCGTTGAAGAAGGGGTCGAGATGGTCGTTGACGAAAGGCTGCTGACGCCATTCGAACATCAGGCGATGGCGGCGATTATTGGCGCAGAAGACCAGAAACGCGGGCGCTTCCCGGATCCACGGATTGTCCGGGATGAGCGCGTGTAACCTGTCGCGCTGTGCCTCATCGGAGATGATAATGATGTCCGCCTGCTGCAGGTCCGACTTCGAGGGAGCTGAGAGAGCCACAGCGCACAGTGTCTCCAGAAGCGCAGGATCGACGGCCTTGTCGGCGTACCGACGGATGACGCGGCGATCAGCCATCGCGGCGAGGGTCTCCACGCCATCTGGCGCCGCCTGAAGCGCGGGCGATGAGCCGAAACGTGCCTGGAGAATGTTCATCAAACGCTCGAGCAACCTCACCTCCCACTCGTCGTGAGCGCCTCCGCCGGAGACGCGGCATGTGATCCGGCTAGAGCGCGATGGCCTCGCCGTCGGCCGGGACGCGCAGGTTTGCCACGAAACCTTCCCGCTCGGCAAAGGCCCGCAGGTCGGCGCGGCTCAGGATGCAGTGGCTCACGGCTTCCATGTGGCTGGCGATCAGGGTGGCCTTCGGGGCGGCGCGATGGACCGCCCGGACGTCTTCTTCTCCCATGATGATGGGGTCCAGGCCGATGAAGGTCGCCTTGCCCGCGTTGAGCACGATCACCTCCGGCTGGTGCCGGGCGATCGCCTGCTCGACATGTCCGTTCCAGATGGTATCGCCCGCCACGTAGAGCGTCTTCTCCGAGGGATGGCTGAAGACGACGCCGCAGACCTTGCCCAGGCGCGGCACCGCCTTGAAGGCGGCGTCGGTGCCGTGCTGCCCGCCCGTCTTGACGAGCTTGACGCCATTGAACTCCGATGCCTCGGTCAGGACGCGCACGTCCTTGAAGCCTGCTTCCCGGATTGCCGCCGCGTCCTCGTCATTCTGCGCGAAGAGGGGGAGCGATTTCCCGAGCCGCGCCTTGGCCTTTCCGTCCCTGTGGTCGGTGTGAAGATGGCTCACGATGACCGCGTCCACGTCGATGATATCGGTCACCGGGATCGGCAGGGGCACCAGGGGGTTACGGCGCTCGCTGTTGGCCGAGCCCGGGAACCCGGGAGACGTTCCCTGGTCGTCCAGCATCGGGTCCACCAGGAAGCGCACACCGCCGTAGTTGATGCGCAGCGTCGCGTTGCGGATCTGCGTCACCGTCGCCTGCTGGCGAGCGGCTTGTGAGGTGCGCGTCGTCATTCCGATGATCCCCATGGACAAGGCCGGGAGTGTCTTCCGGCGCGTGATCAGGAAGCCTTCCTTGCTGCTGTCGGTCATGGCCCAATCCTCCTTGCCAGCACCTAGGCTATGAGCGCGATCGGCGGCCCACAGCCCATGAAGATGCGGTAGCCTCTGGATAAACGACCAGGCGCGGCGGTAGCAGTGGCGGCACGGAAATAATAAGGGCCAGAAACGACATGCCAGGGCGGGACATGCCAGGGCGGAATGCCATCGAGATCGGCCTGGTGATCTACCCCGGCACTCAACTGGCGGCCGTGCTTGGGATGACAGACTTCCGGACGCTCGCTGGCCGCATCGCCGGGAAACAGGTGAACCGCCAACAGGCGCCCTCGCTGCGGGTCAGCCACTGGCAGATGCGAGACGGCGAGAACATCCCGGTCCGCGTGTTCGACACGGCTCCTGGCGCCGAGGGGACGCCGGACGTCCCGATCCTGCCGCCCCGGCTGGGTGCGCCCACCGAGGCGCACGAGGCGGCGCCCTTCGTGGAATGGCTGCGCGAGCGGCACAGCGCGGGCACCGCACTGGGCTCGATCTGCACGGGCGCCTTCCTGCTGGGCGAGACGGGTGTACCGCCTGCGGTTGGTGAGACACCTGAGTGGAGCCTAAGCGGCGAGAGCCGCGGGTGAAAGCTGATCCTGGCGTACGGCGTCCAGTGGCCTGAACCCGAGCCGCTCAATGAGCCAGGTCGAGTTGTAGGTGCGCCGGAACTCGAGCAGTGCCTGGCGCAGTTGCTCGACGGTGTCGAAGGTCCGGACCCAGAGGAGGTTCTCCTTCAGCGTCCGGATGAAGCGTTCGGCGCATCCGTTCCCCTCAGGCGCGCGGACGAAGGCGGGCGTGCTCTTGATGCCGAGGAACGTCAGCTCGCCCTGGAAAGCGTCGGACATGTACTGCGAGCCGTGGTCATGACGCAGCGAGAGGCCTGCAGCGACGCCCTTGGCGAAGCCGCCGAAGTGCTGGCGCACGCCCTGCCTGAGGGGCTCCAGCGCCTCGAAGCGGGTGTCACGCCGGGCGGCATGCAGGCCGACGCACCGTGCGCTGTGGTGATCGACGGCGACGAACACCGCCGCCTGACCCTCTGCCGTCCAGGTGGTGGTCATGTCGGTGCCCCACATGATGTCCACCGCGTCAGGGGTGATGGTGCCATCGTGGTTGCGCGGGCCTCGCGGGGCACCGGCCCGGGAGGGGGCGAGCAGGCCGTGCTCGCGCATGAGCCGCAGCACCCGGCGCCTGTAGGTCCGGACGCCCTGCATGTGCAGCCTTGCCCAGACCTTGCGGTGGCCCTCGCCATGAAAGGGGCTGGCCGCGAGGACGGCCCGGATCGCCTCCAGCAGCGCCGCATCCGGCATTGGCCCGACCGGCCCAGCTCGCCTGGGCGGCTCCGTTCGGGGTGGCAGGCGATGGCGGTAGACCGTCGCCCGGGCTGCCCGCCAGATCCTGCAGACTCGCGCCAAGCCATAGGGCCTGCCGCTGCTGGGCGACATGGTCAGGCTCATGGCCGTGACCTCCGCCGGGCCAAAGGGCGGCCATCCTCCAGGGCTGCGACCTTGGCCTCCAGCAACTCGCGCTCGAGCAGCATCTCGCCCAGCCGCGCCTTGAGCCGCTCGCTCTCGAGCGCCTCCCCTGCCGTGGGCCGCGTCGCCAGGCTCGCCTCGCCAGCCGCCAGGAAGGCGTCGCGCCAGCCGCTCAGCATCGCGGCCGTGACACCCAGTGCCCGCGAGACCGTCTCCAGATCCTCGCCCCGCAGCAGCCGAAGCACCGCGTCCCGCTTGCGCTGCCGCGACATCCGCCTACCCCGGCCAGGACCAGCGGCATCCATCCTCTCTGTCGTCATCATGCACCCCATCGGCGGAACCGTCCGCTTGCGGGGTGTCTCGATCAACCGTGGAGCGGAGGATGGGCGTATGCCCAGGCGTAAGCCTAGGCTCAGGACCCATTGTCCGAGCCAGAAGGTGACGGTAGCGGCGAGGGTGATGGCGCTGAAGAAGGTGTGGGCACAGCGGTCGTAGCGCATGGCGATGCGGCGCCAGTCTCTGAGTTTGCCGAACATGTTCTCGATGCG
>NZ_JBHSCH010000123.1:0-4708 GCF_042651065.1 Teichococcus aestuarii | reverse complement strand
CACTCCATGGACGTAATCGGGCGCATCGCCCAGCCAGCCAGTGAACTTGTTCAGAAGAGCCGGGTCGTTGCCGACATATACGCCAAGAGCGGTCATAGCTTTTACTTTCCTAATAAAAGAGCAGGCCGCTGGGGATTGCTCGCTCACAAGTGAGTGATAGCAGCAAAGCCCCGGGAAAGGTCCAGCAAAAACAAAGGAAAATTAGTAATGAGTGGTAAGGATAATGTCTATTATTGCCAAGCTTAGGCTAAAATAAATAGTTTGCAGAAACTTGGAAATATTAAAAATAATCCTGTGTCTCATCGAACGAGAATGCCCGCTGAGCGCCTGAACACACGAAAACGTGAATTTCTGCCCTGAAACCACACGGGAACTTGAGGAAATCGCGCCCTGACAGACACAACCTGTGCACGTCGGCGGAGAGATTTTTTTCAAGGTTTAATCCAATTTAATGAAGAACATCTCTTAATTGGGATCGAGTTGTGGCAGCCCGTGATTGCCCGGAAGAGCGGCCAGACAGCGCATCGATGGGGAAAAAGTGCCGGAGAGGCCGTCCGGCGGCGGGTGCCAGGGCAGGCGGAGGCGCATGGCGCGCCCCCTCAGCCCTGCCGGACGGCGTGACGGTGCCATCCTGGCCCGCCGGAGAGGCGAGGTCGGGGGAGGAATCCTCCTCCCCCTGATGGATTGGCGGCTGCCGCCTTTACTTCAGCGGAGGAACGCCGAGGCGGAGTCCGAGCGCGACCAGCTCCTCCATCACCGCGGCGGCGACCGGCACGCCCTCGGCGAGACGCGCCTGCCGCAGCAGCGCCTCGCGCTCGCCGGGCAGGTGGATCCGCGCCACGCCGGGAGCCTTGCGGGCGCCGCGCAGCTCAGCGGCGGCGGTCTCCATGCGGGCATAATACGTGTCGAGGTCTTCGAAGGCCGTCACCGGCAGCACCGCGAAGAGATGGCCGACATTCTGCGGCCGCGCGAAATCCTCATACATGTGCGTCACCTCGCGGCCGAAGGCGGCGCCGGAGAGCATGGTGCTCAGCAGCCCCATGGTCAGGGTGAGCGCGTAGCCCTTCGGGCCGCCGAGCGGGCTGACGAAGCCTTCCAGGGCGCGTGCCGCGTCGGTGGTGGGAACGCCGTCCCGGTCCACCGCCCAGTCCGGCGGGATCGGCGTGCCTTCCTTGGCGGCGACGATGATCTTGCCGCGCGCCGCGACCGAGCAGGCCATGTCCAGCATCATCGGCGGCGCGCCGCGCATCGGCATGCCGATGGCGAAGGGGTTGTTGCCGAGCAGCGCCTCGGCCCCGCCCCAGGGCACCATGTGGTTGATGCCGCCGATGGTGATGGCGATGCCGATCATCTCCGCGCGGGTGGCGTATTCCGCGAACCAGGCGGCCGCGCCGAAATGGTTGCTGTTGCGCACGGAGACCCAGGCCGGCTCGCCCTCCCGCGCCTTGCGCAGCGCCACCTCCATGGCCCAGGCGCCGACCACCTGCCCCATGCCGTTGTCGCCATCGACCACGGCGGTGCCGCGGGTCTCGCGCAGGACGCGCGGCACGGCGCGCGGGTTGTTGGCGCCGCGCTCCAGCCGCTCCGCGTAGATCGGCAGCCGCACCACGCCGTGCGAGGCCACGCCGCGCAGATCCGCCTCCACCAAGCTCTCGGCGCAGAGCGCGGCCTCCGCCTCCGGCATGCCGACCCGCTCGAACACGGCCCGGCAGAAGCCGGTGAGCCGCACGCTGTCCAGGATGGGTCCATCTCCCGCATCCACCATGGCGCCTTCCTCCCGTTCTTGGTTGTTACGAGGAAAAGCCTAGGCGCCGGAAGCGGCGGGGGGCAATCAGCCCTGGCCCGCCATGCCTCCGCCGGGCGGGCCAAGAGACAGCGTGGCATCGGCCAGCGCCCGGGCCGCCGCCGCGTCGTGGGTGATGAGCAGCACGCCCAGCCCCTCCGCGTCGGCCAGGCCACGCAGAAGGTGCAGGGCGGCGCGGCGCGTCGGCGGGTCGAGGCGGGAGCAGGGCTCGTCGGCCACCAGCAGGGCCGGGCGCAGCGCCAGCAGCCGCGCCAGGGCAACACGCTGCGCCTCGCCGCCGCTCACCGCCTCGGGCGGGCGGCGCAGCAGGGCGGGGGAGATGCCCAGCCGCTCCAGCAGGGGCGGCAGGGCGGGGGCGGTGCCGGGGCGCAGCCGCGCCAGGTCGGCCAGGCTCTCGCCCAGCGGGCGCTGGCGGGGAAACACCCGCGTCGGGTCCTGGTGCAGCTTCTGGAAGCGGGTGCGCAGGCTCTGCCGCAGCCGCGTGTCCAGCGGGCGGCCCAGCCAGCAGAGCCGGCCGGCCGCAGGCGGCGCCAGGGCCAGCAGCGTGTCGCCCAGCGTGGTCTTGCCGATGCCGCTGGGGCCGAGCAGCGCCGTCATCCGGCCGGCATGCAGGGAGAAGTCGAGCGGTCCGGCCAGGGCGCGGCCGCCACGGCCGATCGCCAGCGCCTCGGCCCGCGCCACCTCCTCGCCGCCCGCCGCCGGGGCACGGGCCGGCCAGAGGCGCGGATCGGCCGCCACGCAGGCACGGGCGAAGGCCGAGCGCGGCGCCGCCAGCACGCTCTCGGCGGGGCCGCATTCGGCGATCCGCCCCTCCTCCAGCACCGCGATCCGCCCGCCCAGCGCCTGCGGCACCGCCAGGTCGTGCGTGATCAGCAGCAGGGCGCGCCCCTCCGCGCGCAGCGTGGCGAACAGCGCCAGCAATTCGGCCCGCCGTGCCGGGTCCAGCCCCTTGGTCGGCTCGTCGGCCAGGAGCAGCGGCGCCCGGCCACGCAGCACCAGCGCCGCCAGCAGCCGCTGCGCCATGCCGCCCGAAAGCTGGAAGGGCAGCCGGGCCGCCGCCCTGGCATCCAGCCCCAGCCGGGCCAGCCAGCCCAGGGCGCCGGCGCGGTCCAGCCAGGGCGGCGTCAGCCGCAGCTGCGAGAGCGCGGGCAGCAGCGGCGCCAATGCCTGGGCCGGCTCCTGCGGCAGCAGGCAGGTGCGGCTGTGCCAGAGGGCGCGCAGCCCGCGCTGGTCGGCGGCGCGCAGCCGGTGCGGGCCGAGGTCGATCCAGCCCGTGGCCTCCATGCAGCCGGGCAGCAGCCCGGCCACGGCGGCGGCGATCAGGCTCTTGCCGCCGCCCGAGGCGCCGATGAGGCAGAGGCTCTCCCCCTCCGCCACCTCCAGGCAGACATCCCGCAGCATGGCCCGCCCGTCATGCCGGATGCCGAGCCCCTCGATGCGCAGCGCGTTCATGTCTCCTCCAGCGGCAGGGCGGGCGCGGGGGCGCGCGCCAACCCCTCGCCGATCAGCGTGGCCGACCAGGTGGCGAGGAAGATGGCGGCGGCGGGGGCGGCCAGCATGTGCGGCGCCTCCTGCAGGTAGGGCAGCGCCTCGGCGATCATCGCCCCCCATTCCGGCCGCGGCGGCAGCAGGCCGATGCCGAGGAAGCCCAGCGCCGAGACGGTGAGCAGGTTGCCCCCCAGCTGCAGCGCCGCCAGCGAGGCGACGGGCCGCGCGATGGCCGGCCAAGCGTGGCGCCGCAGCCGGTAGGCGCGGCCGAAGCCCAGCAGCAGGCTGGCCTCCGCCTCCGGCGCCGCCAGGGCGCCGCGCGCCAGCGGCTCGGCAAGCTGCGCGTAGGGTGGCCAGCGCGTCAGCACGAGGCCGAGCAGCACGGTGCCGACGCCGCCGCCCAGCAATTCGGTGGCCACCAGCACCAGCAGCAAGGCGGGGCAGGCATAGACCGTCTCGGTCAGGCCGCGCAGCAGGCGGCGCGGCATCCCTCCCAGGCTGGCGGTGAGCAGCCCCACCACCGTGCCGAGCAGGGCCGTGGCGAGGCTCGCCGCCAGCGCCACGCCGAGCGAGAGCCGCGCCGCCGCCACGGTGCGCGCCAGCACGCTGCGGCCGAGCGGGTCGGTGCCCAGCAGCCACTCCCCGCCGGGCGGCAGGCCGGCGGCCATGAGGTCCGGCTCCAGCGGGTCGGCCGTGAGCAGGGCGGGGCCGGCCAGGGCGGTGGCCGCCAGCAGCGCCGCCAGGGCGGCGCCGAACCAGGGGAAGCGGCGATGCGCCGCGCCATGACGATGGCTCATGCCGCCGCACCCCCCGCGCGCAGGCGCGGGTCCATGGCGCGCAGCGACAGCTCCGCCAGCAGCGTGGCGGCGCCGAGCAGCAGCGCGAAAACCAGCCCCAGCGCCGCCACCACCGGAAGGTCGCGCGCCATCAGCGAGCGGATGAGAAGCTGGCCGATGCCATCCAGGTTGAACAGCATCTCGATGGCGATGAAGCCTTCCGTCACCTGCATGGCCAGCACGGGGAGATAGGCCACCACCGGCACCAGCGCCGGCCGCGCCACCACCCGCAACCCGATGCGCCAGGGCGCCACGCCGCGCATCCGGGCGAATTGCGTGGCGTAGGCGCCATGCGCCTCCGCCATGCCGTGCCGCGCCACCCGCGCCAGCCCGGGGGCGAGCGCCGCCGCCAGCGTCACCACCGGCAGCACGAGGTGCCAGGGCGTGGCGTCGCCCGCCACGGGCAGCCAGCGCAGCCGCACGGAGAGCAGCACCACCAGCACGCCGCCCAGCGCGAAGGAGGGCGCCGAGGCCATCAGCGCGGCGAGCGCCGCCACCCCCCGGTCCAGCCAGCCGCCCGGCCGCCGCCCCGCCGGCCGGCCGGCCGCCAGGGCCAGCAGCACCGCCGCCAGCAGCCCGA
>NZ_JBHSCH010000122.1:0-4876 GCF_042651065.1 Teichococcus aestuarii | reverse complement strand
GCGGCCCGGCTCCAGGCCCGTCGGCGGCTCGCCCTCGCCGCCCTTGTCGCCCCGGAGCCCACCCAGCCTGCCGAGCCGCCCGCCCATGCCGGCGGCCCGCGCCTGGCGGACGAGGCGGGCGACAAGGGCGGCGAGGGCGAGCCGCCGACGGGCCTGGAGCCGGGCCGCGCCGCCGGCTCCGGCACGGAGGGGTCCCACCCCGCCAAGCCGCTCTGATCCCGGCGGGCCGCCCCGGCCCGGCGGGAAAGGGGCGCCCAGACAAGAGGGGCCGGGGGAATGCCTTCCCCCGGCCCCTTCTCATGCCGGCCCTTCCCGGGGTGTCGCCCCGTCAGAAGCCGAAATAGATGCCGGCGCGCGGCGGCGGCCGGTAGTAGCGCGGCGGCGGCGGCGGATAGTAGTAGCGCACCGGGGGCGGGTGGTAGTAGCGGGGCGGCGGCGCGTAGTGGCGCGCGCGCGGCGGCGGCCCGTAGTAGCGGGGGCCATGGCCGTAGCCCCGGCCATGGCCGCGATGGTGGCCCCAGCCACGATGGTCGTGCACCAGCACCACCTCATCCGCCTGGGCGGGAGCGGGCGCGGCGGTGAGGCCGAGCATCAGGCCGGCAGCCGCGAACCCGGCCAGAACCAGTTGACGCGCAGCCGGTAGACGCAAGCCTGGCATGGTTCGGTCCCTCCTCGACATGATGCGAGTGTCACGCGGGCCTGGGGCAGAACCGTGGCGGAGGGCGGGCGGCGGTGTGGCCGCCCGTAACCTTCCTGTGTGGTGCGCCGCACCTGCCCGTATGGTGCGCCGCACCGTGCCCACGTGGTGCGCGCGCACCCTGCCGGGCGAGGCCCCCGCCTCAGCCCGCGGCGAAGACGCGGGCGAAGATGGTCTCCACGTGGCGGAAGTCGCGCTGCGGGTCGATCGCCTGGTCCAGCGCCGCCGCGTCCAGCTTGCCGGCCACCTCGGCATCGGCCAGCAGGTTGTCGCGGAAGCTGCGGGAATCGGGGGTGCCGAGCGCCGTCCAGGTGGCCATGGCGGCGCGCTGCACGGCGCGGTAGGCGCCCTCGCGCGAGAGGCCGGCCTGGGTCAGCGCCAGCAGCACCTTCTGGCTGTGCACCACGCCGCCCAGGCTCTCCAGGTTGGCCGTCATCCGCTCCGGATAGACGGTCAGCTTGTCGATCATGCCGGTCAGGCGGGCGAGGGCGAAGTCCAGCGTGATGGTGGCGTCCGGCCCGATCACCCGCTCCACCGAGGAGTGGCTGATGTCGCGCTCATGCCACAGCGCCACGTTCTCCAGCGCCGGCAGGGCGTAGCCGCGCACGATGCGGGCGAGGCCGGTGAGGTTCTCCGACAGCACCGGGTTGCGCTTGTGCGGCATGGCGGAGGACCCCTTCTGGCCGGGGTGGAAGTATTCCTCCGCCTCGCGCACCTCGCTGCGCTGCAGGTGGCGCACCTCGGTGGCCAGCCGCTCGATGCCCGAGGCGATGACGGCCAGCGTGCAGAAGAAGGCGGCGTGCCTGTCGCGCGGGATCACCTGGGTGGAGACCGGCTCCACCGCCAGCCCCAGCTTCTCCGCCACGAAGGCCTCCACGCGCGGGTCCACGGCGGCGAAGGTGCCGACGGCGCCGGAAATGGCGCAGGTGGCGATCTCGTCACGCGCCGCCACCAGCCGGGCCCGGTTTCGGATGAATTCGGCGTAATGTCCCGCAAGCTTGAGACCGAAGGTGGTGGGCTCGGCATGGATGCCGTGGCTGCGGCCGACGGTGGGGGTGTATTTGTGCTCCTCGGCGCGGCGCTTCAGGGCGGCCAGCAGCCGGTCCAGCTCGGCGATCAGCAGGTCGGCGGCGCGCGCCAGCTGCACCGAGAGGCAGGTGTCCAGCACGTCGGAGCTGGTCAGGCCCTGGTGCATGAAGCGCGCATCCTCGCCGATGCCCTCGGCCATCCAGGTGAGGAAGGCGATGACGTCGTGCCGCGTCTCGCGCTCGATCTCGTCGATGCGGGCGATGTCGGCGGCGGAGATGGCGGCGGCGCGCGGCGCGCCCTTCTCGCGGATGGTGCGGGCGGCCTCGGCCGGGATGGTGCCGAGCTGGCCCATCGCCTCGGCCGCCAGCGCCTCGATCTCGAACCAGATGCGGTAGCGGGCCTCGGGGGACCAGATGGCGGTCATCTCGGGGCGGCTGTAGCGCGGAACCATGCGCGGTCCTCCTGCAGGGGCGCCAGCGGGGCGCCGGCGAGAGCGAAGGCCGGCACACGGACGGCCCGGGAGGGGCGGGGAATGGCCGCAGCACGCGGCGGCGTCAACCGGACGAACATGTCAAAAATGTCACCTTTCCGACACGAGAGTTGTGTAACGGCAGGTGTCGCTTTATGCGCCGCCTCTCCATCGGGAACGGGAACGGGTTCATGGATTTGGCAGGCTTGATGCCTGAACTGATTGCCCTCGGGCAGGTTCTCTTCATCGACCTCGTGCTGGCGGGCGACAACGCCATCGTCGTCGGCATGGCGGCGGCGGGTCTTCCCTCGGAGCAGCGGCGCAAGGCGATCTTCTGGGGCATCGTCGCCGCCACCGTCATGCGTATCGGCTTCGCGGCCATCACCACCCAGCTGCTGGCCATCGTCGGCATCACCCTGGCGGGTGGCGTGCTGCTGCTGTGGGTCTGCTGGAAGATGTTCCGCGAGCTGCGCGAGGGCGCGGGGCATGGCGGCCAGGACGAGGGGGTGGACGCGATCGAGTCCGCCGATGCCGCCAATCCGGGCGCGCCGCGCAAGACTCTGCGCCAGGCCATCGTGCAGATCCTGGTGGCCGACATCTCCATGTCGCTCGACAACGTGCTGGCGGTGGCCGGCGCGGCGAAGGAGCATCTGTGGGTGCTGGTGGTCGGCCTCGCCATCTCGGTGGTGCTGATGGGCGTCGCCGCCACGCTGATCGCGCGGCTGCTGGACCGCCACCGCTGGATCGCCTGGCTGGGCCTGCTGGTCATCCTCTACGTCGCCATCACCATGATCCTGGGCGGCACGGCGGAAGTGACCGAGGCGGTGCCGGAAGCCTACATGTACCTGGCCCTGCCGCTCGGCTACCTGGCCCTGCCGGGGGTCTTCCCCACCTGGCTCTGGGTCGGCGCCACGCTGCTGCAGGTGGTGGTGGTGACGGTGCTGGTCGCCGCCATTGGCACCAGCATCCGCCAGGCGCTGGAGCGGCAGCGCCACCGCGCGCACTGAGCGCGGCTTCCGCGCAGCGGCCGGGCGCCCCGCACGGGGCGCCCGCTTTCCGGCGCCGGTCCTCCGGCGCCGTTCTGCTTTCCAGCCTGTCCAGGGTGTCATGACCTGCCGGACAGATACCGGCCCGGCGGATTTCCGGCCGCGCCGGCCCGGCCTAGCGTCGCGCCCCTCGTTCCCTGCGGGTGTGCCCGAGCCTCCAGTCTCCGCCGCCCGCTCCTTGCGGAGACGCACTACGGATGGAATCGCTGACCGGCTCCCTCGGCAGTCTGGCCGAGATCATGTGGCTCAACATCATTCTCTCGGGCGACAACGCCGTGGTCATCGGCATGGCGGCCGCCGGCCTGCCGCCGCGGCAGCGCGCGCGCGCCGTGCTGTTCGGCATCGCCGCGGCGGCGGTGCTGCGCATCGTCTTCTCGGTCTTCGCCAGCATGCTGCTGGCGCTGTGGTGGATCGACCTGGTGGGCGGGCTGGCGCTGCTCTACATCGCCTGGAGCTTCTTCCGCGAGCTGCGCCACGAGAAGCAGGCCGAGGACGAGACCGGCCACGCCGTGCACGACAAGAGCCTGGCCCAGGCGCTGTGGCAGATCATCGTGGCCGATGTCTCGATGAGCCTCGACAACGTGCTGGCGGTGGCCGCCGTGGCCCGCGCCAACCTGACCCTGCTGATGGTGGGCCTCGGCATCTCCATCGTCATGATGGGCCTGCTGGGCGGGCTGCTGGCCAAGCTGCTGGATCGGTTCAAGATCATCGCCTATGTCGGCGTGGCGCTGATCGCCTATATCGGCGTGGAACTGCTCTGGGAGGGCCTGATCATGGCGAATGCGACGCTCAACCTCGGTCTCGGCCTGCCCGGGGCGGGCCATTGATGCGCGCCGGCCTCGGCCTGGCGCTGGCTGCCCTGCTGGCCGGCTGCGCGGCGCAGCCGGAGGGCGCGGGCGGCCCCGTGGTGGCGCGGCCGGGCCTGGACGCGGTGCTGGCCCGGCTGCCCGACGAGGCGGCCGGCTTCACCCGTGGCATGACCGCCGACATGGAGGCGACCCAGCCCGGCCAGGGCCGCGCGGTGGACTATGCCACCCCCGCCCGGGCCGGCGTCGCGGCGCGCGCCGCCATCGCCTCGGTCATCGTCTATGACAAGGGCCTGCCGCCGCTGCCGCCGGAGACCCCGCCGGCCGTGGTGGAGGCTCAGCTGAGCGAGGGCGTGGCCGAGGCGCTGATGCCCGCCCCCGGCCGCCAGATGGCCGAGGCCGGCCGCCGCGCCCTGGAAGTGCCGGGCGGCGCGCCGCTGCAATGCGCGGTGCTGGACGGCACCTATGGCCGCACGGCGATGTGGCAGCAGCTCTGCGTCGGCGTCGCGGCGGGGCGGTTCCTGAAGGTGTTCATCGCCGTGCCGGTGCGCCAGCGCGACCTGCTGGCGATGGATGCGGACGGCTTCACCCGCGCCATCGCGCAGGCCGCCCGCAACACCGGCGCGGTGCTTCCCACGCGCTGACCGGCGGGGTGGAAGAGAGCTGGGCGGAGGAAGGGCCGGGGGTTCCCGTCCCGGCTTCCTCCGTCCTACCGCTGCCGCGGCCAGTCCAGCTTCGGCTCGGCGCGCGCCGGGCCACGGCCGCGCCCGTCGGGGTAGGCGACCGGCGGCGGCACCGGCGGCGCGATGCGCGGCGCGGCGTCGCGCTG
>NZ_JBHSCH010000121.1:0-5235 GCF_042651065.1 Teichococcus aestuarii | reverse complement strand
CGCCGCGCGCCGCCGCCGCCGCCGCCGCGCGCGGAGGGGCCGCGTGGCCGCCCGCCGGAGCCACGCGCCCAATGGCAGCCCGGGCACTGGGTGTGGCGTGCCGGAAACTATGACTGGGTGCCGGGCCGCTGGGTGCCGCCGCGTGGCCGCGGCCGCTGGCGGGAAGGCCGCTGGGTGGAGCGCCGCGGCCGCTGGGTCTGGGTCGAACCGGGTTGGAGGTAAGAATGATGCGCCGGCTGATGACGTGCCTGCTGTTGGGAGGCGCCGCGCTGGGCCTGGCGGGATGCGTGATCGCGCCGGCGCCCGCCTATTACGGCCCGCCGCGCGGCTACTACTACGCCCCGCCGCCTCCGCCGCCACCCCCGCCGCGCTACCACTACCATCGCGGCTGGTGAGACGGCCCGCCCGCTGCCCGACAGGGCGGCGGGCGATGCCTCAGGCGAGGTCGACCAGCACCGGCGTGTGGTCGGAGGGCTGTTCCTGGCTGCGCGGGGCGAGATCGACCCAGGCGGCGGAAAGGCGCTCGGCCAACTCGGGCGAGAGCAGGGCGTGGTCGATGCGCAGGCCGCGGTTGCTCTCGAAGGCCGGGCCGTAATCCCAGTAGGTGTAGATCCGCTCGGCCGGGTGCAGCGCGCGCACGGCGTCGGTCAGGCCGAGATGCTCCAGCGCGCGGAAGGCGGCGCGGCTCTCGGGGCGCACCAGCGCGTCGGTCGGCGGCATGGCGCCCGGCTCGTGGTCCAGCCCGGTGGGGCAGACGTTGAAGTCCCCCAGGATGGCGAAGGGGATGAAGGCGTCGAGCCGCGCCTGGGCGATCTCGCGCAGCCGCGCCATCCAGCGCAGCTTGTAGGCATAGCCCTCGGCGCCGCCGGAATTGCCGTTGGGCAGGTAGATGCCGGCGGCCTGGAGCCCCTCCGCCGCCACCTCGATGTAGCGGGCGTGGCTGTCCTCCTCCTCGCCCGGCAGCCCCTCGGCGACCACGGAGAAATCGACGCGGCCGAGCACGGCAACGCCGTTGCGCCCGCCGGGCTGGCCCACCGCGTGGCAGCGGTAGCCCAGCCCCTCGAACTCGGCGGCGGGGAATTCCTCGGTCTTGCACTTCAGCTCCTGCAGGAACAGCAGGTCGGGCTGGGCGGTCTCGAGGAAGCGGCGGAGATGCGGCACGCGCTTGCGCACCGAATTCACGTTGAAGCTGGCGAGGCGCACGCGCGGGGCGGCCCGCTCAGCCGAGCGAGAAGGAGGCGCCGCAGCCGCAGCCGGAGGCCGCCTGCGGGTTCTTCACCGTAAAATGGGCGCCGATCAACTCGTCCGCCCAGTCGAGCTGGGCGCCGGCCAGCAGGTCGAGGCTGACGGGGTCGATCATCACCCGGCTGCCTTCGCCCTCCAGCACCAGATCGTCCTCCGCCACCGCGTCGTCGAGCTGGAAGGAGTACTGGAAGCCGGAGCAGCCGCCGGCCAGCACGGCCACGCGCAGGCCGGTGCCGGGGCGGCCCTCGCGCGCGGCGATCTCGGCCACCTGGGCGAAGGCGCGCGGCGTGACGGAGAAGCGGGCGGGAATGGTGCCATCGGGCATGGGCGGGAACTCCTTGGCCCCGAACATAGGCGGCGCGGGCGGGAATTCCAACGCCGGGCGGGGCGGGGCAGGGACGGCGTTGCGGCCATGCCGCACCGCTGGTAAGGCCCGCGCGTCATGACCGACCTCGCCCCCTATGCCGTGCGCGCCGAGACATCGCGTGGCCGCCTCCACCCGGAGCCGGACAATGGCGTGCGCTCGCCCTTCCAGCGGGACCGGGACCGGATCATCCACAGCGCCGCCTTCCGCCGGCTGCAATACAAGACGCAGGTCTTCATCTATCACGAGGGCGACGAGTTCCGCACCCGGCTGACCCACAGCATCGAGGTGGCGCAGATCGCCCGCTCCATCGCCCGCCGCCTGGGCGTGGACGAGGACCTGGCGGAGGCGCTGGCGCTGGCGCACGACCTCGGCCACCCGCCCTTCGGCCATGCCGGGGAGGAGGCGCTGAACGGCATGATGCGCCCCTATGGCGGCTTCGACCACAACGCGCAGAGCCTGAAGGCGGTGACGGTGCTGGAGAAGCGCTACGCCGAGTTCGACGGGCTGAACCTGACCTGGGAGACGCTGGAGGGGCTGGCCAAGCACAACGGCCCGATCCGCCGCCCCTCCAGCTTCATGGCCGAGTACGATTCGCTCCATCCGCTGGCGCTGGAGAGCCATGCCTCGGTCGAGGCGCAGGTGGCCGCGCTGGCCGACGACATCGCCTACAACAACCACGACCTCGATGACGGCCTGCGCGCCGGGCTGTTCACGCTGGAGGAGGCGGCCGCGCTGCCGCTGATCGGCGGCATGGTGCGCGAGGTGCGCGAGCGCTATCCGGAGGCGCCGCGCGCCCGCCAGGCCAGCGAGGCGATCCGCCGCGTCATCAACCTGATGGTGCAGGACGTGGTGCAGGAGGCCGGGCGCCGCCTGGCCGCGCTGGCGCCCGCCAGCGTCGATGACATCCGCGCCGCCGGCCGCGCCATGGTGGCCTTCAGCGCGCCGATGCAGGAGGCCAACCAGCAGGTGCGCGCCTTCCTGCGCGGGCGCATGTACCGCCACTGGCGCGTCAACCGCACCACGCAGAAATCGCGGCGCGTGGTGCAGGTGCTGTTCAGCCTGCTGCATGGCGGCCCGGACATGCTGCCCCCCGAATGGCGCGACCGCGCCGGCGAGCCGGGCAGCCCCGCCTGCGCCGGCGTGGTGTGCGACTACATCGCCGGCATGACCGACCGCTTCGCGCTCGACGAGCACCGCCGCCTGACCGACCCCCACATCCCCGGCTGAAGACACGGACCCCTGATGGAACAGAACCAAGCCGCGCCCCAGGACATCTTCGCCGCGCTGCGTGCCGGGGTGCTGGACTGCCTGCGCCGCCTGCTGCCCGAGCTGCCGGAGGAGGCGATGGCCAAGGTCGCCGTCGAGCCGCCGCGCGACCCGGCGCATGGCGACATGTCCACCAACGCCGCCATGGTGGTGGCGAAGCCGGCGAAGCTGCCGCCGCCGAAGCTGGCGGCCGAGCTGGCCACCGCGCTGGCCGCGCTGCCGATGGTGGCCGAGGCCGCGCCGGCCGGCCCCGGCTTCGTCAACATCCGCCTGCGCGAGGACTACCTGCTCGGCCAGGTGCCGGTGATGCTGCGTGCCGGCGAGGCCTATGGCGACGGGCAGGCCGGCGCCGGCATCCGGGTGAACGTGGAATACGTCTCGGCCAACCCGACGGGGCCGATGCATGTCGGCCATTGCCGCGGCGCCGTGGTGGGGGACGCGCTGGCCAACCTGCTGCACAAGGCGGGCTACGCCGTCACCAAGGAATACTACATCAACGACGCCGGCGCGCAGGTGCAGGCGCTCGCCTACGCCGCCTACTGGCGCTACCTGCAGGCCCTCGGCACCACGATGACCGAGGAGGCGTATGCCGAGGCTGTCCCCGGCGGGCTGCAGTACCGCGGCGAATACCTGGTCCCGGTGGGCGAGGCGCTGAAGGCCGCGCATGGCGATTCCCTGGCCCCCGGCGCCCGCCCGGCCGAGGCGGCGCTGTGGCTGGACACGGTGCGCGAATTCGCCGTCAGCGAGATGATGGCGGCGATCCGCGAGGATCTGGCGGCGCTTGGCGTCGAGCATGACGTGTTCATCAGCGAGGCGAAGCTGGTGCGGGACGGCGTGGCGGATGCCGCCATTGCCGCGCTGGCGGAGAAGGGCCTCGTCTATGAGGGCGTGCTGGAGCCGCCCAAGGGCAAGACGCCGGATGACTGGGAGCCGCGCCCGCAGACGCTGTTCGCCTCCACAAGGTTCGGCGACGACGTGGACCGGCCGCTGCGCAAGTCGGACGGCAGCAACACCTACTTCGCCAACGACATCGGCAACCACGCCGACAAGATCGCGCGCGGCATGCAGCAGCTGGTGCAGGTGTGGGGCGCCGACCATGGCGGCTATGTCCGGCGCATGCAGGCGGCGACCAAGGCGCTCTCCGACGGCACCGTGCCGCTCGACGTGCTGCTCTGCCAGATCGTCAAGGTGATGAAGGGCGGCGAGCCGGTGCGCATGTCCAAGCGCGCCGGCACCTACATCACGCTGCGCGACCTGATCGACGAGGTCGGCAAGGATGCCGTCCGCTTCACCATGCTGACGCGCAAGAGCGACGCACAGATGGATTTCGACCTCGACCGCGTGGTCGAGCAGTCGCGCGACAACCCGGTCTTCTACGTGCAGTACGCGCATGCGCGCTGCCGCTCCGTGCTGCGCCAGGCGGGCGAGCAGGGGCTGACCGAGGGGCTCGACGGCGTGCCGCTCGGCGCGCTGCGCGACCCGGCGGAACTGGCGCTGATTCGCCGCCTGACCACCTGGCCGCGCATCGTGGAGGCCTCTGCTGCGGCGCGGGAGCCACACCGAATTGCCTTTTATCTCGGTGACTTGGCCAGCGACTTTCATATTTTGTGGAACCGCGGGCGGGATGATGCGACACTGCGCTTCATCCGGGCCGAGGAGCCGGAGGCCACGCGCGCGCGTCTGGCCCTGGTGGCCGCGACGGCCCTCATCATCCGCTCGGGCCTCAGGGTCATGGGCGTCGCACCGGTCGAGGAGATGCGATGAGGGAAGCGCCGATTCCTTCCTACCGCGTGCGGGAAGCCACCGATGATGGCGGCTCCCGGCGCATGATGCTGATTGCCGGCGGCGTCGCCGGCATCCTGGCCGTCGGTGGCCTGGTGGGCTGGGCCGTCAGCAAGTACACCGACGACACCATCCCGGTGGTGGAGGCGGATTCGCGCCCGATCAAGGTGCGGCCCGACGACCGCGGCGGGCTGCGCGTCGCCAACCAGGACGAGATCATCTTCCAGCGGCGCAATGCCAATGGCAGCTTCGAGCCTTCCGGCCGGCTCGGCCCGGCGGCCGAGGCGCCGAACCTCGATGCGCTGCGCGCCGCGACCATGCCGCCGCCGGTGGTGCCGCCCGTCGTGGCGCCCATGGCGCCCGCCCAGCCGGCCGCGACGGCCCAGGCCCCAGGGCAGAACAGTGGGCAGGATGGGGGGCAGAACGGCGCTCCGGGCAGCGCGGCCGCGCCGCAGCCGGGCACGGTGGCGCAGGCCCAGATGTACGCCCCCGTCGCCAGCCGCTTCCTCACCTACGACGTGGCGCTGAACCCGGATTGCGCCACCTACCGCGACCACCTGCTCGCCTGGCCCGAC
>NZ_JBHSCH010000120.1:0-5380 GCF_042651065.1 Teichococcus aestuarii | reverse complement strand
GCCTGCCCTCCGGCGGTGCCGCGCGGGTGGCGGGGCGGCGGCTGCTGCTGGTGGACGACGTGCTCACCTCCGGCGCCACCGCCTCGGCCTGCGCCGCCGTGCTGCTGGCGGCGGGGGCGGCGCAGGTGGAGGTGCTGGCCGCCGCCCGCGTGCCCGACCCCCGCCAGGACGAGGACACATAAGCACCGGGACGGCCCCGCAACGCTCTTGACCGCCGCCCCCGCCGGGACGATTTCTGCAGCATGGCCAAGGTTGAAATCTACACCACCGCATTCTGCCCCTATTGCTCGCGCGCCAAGCTGCTGCTTGGCCGCAAGGGGGTCGGCTTCACCGAATACGACGCGCCGAACGGCTCCCCGGAGCGCGCCGATGCCGTGCGCCGCTCCGGCGGGCGCACCACCGTGCCGCAGATCTTCATCAACGATGAAGCCATCGGTGGCTGCGACGACCTGTTCGCGCTCGACCGCGCGGGCAAGCTGGACGCCATGCTGCAGGCGGCATGACGCGGCCGGCAGACACGGAACAACCGGCCCCACGGCAACCGGAACCCGCATGATCCACTACCAGCTCCGCTGCGACCAGGACCACGGCTTCGATGGCTGGTACAAGGACAGCGCGGCATTCGAGAAGCTGTCCCAGGGGCGCATGATCGACTGCCCCGTCTGCGGCAGCAGCAAGGTCAGCCGGGCGCTGATGGCGCCGGCCATCGCCAAGGCCCGCCCCGCCGAGCCGGCGGCGTCCGATGCGCCGGCGCCCCCGCAGCCCCAGGCCTCCGGCGCTCCGCAGGCCGCCGCCGGCCCGATGCCGGCGCAGGTGATGGCGCTGCTGCAGCGGATGCGCGCCGAGGTCGAGAAGAATTGCGACTATGTCGGCGCCGACTTCGCGGAAGAGGCGCGCCGGATGCACCGCGGCGAGAGCGAGCACCGCGGCATCTATGGCGAGACCAGCGATGGCGAGGCGGAGGCCCTGCAGGAAGAAGGCATCGCCGTGGCGCGCCTGCCCTGGGTGCCGCGCGCCGACGGCTGAGGCGCAGCCGGCGCCTCAGCCGCTCCCCTGCGGCGCCACCAGCCCGGAGCAGCTCTTCGCCGCCGGCTATTCCGCCTGCTTCCTGGGGGCGATGAAGTTCGTCGCCGGCCAGCGCAAGATCGCGGTCCCGGCCGAGGCGGCCGTCACCGCCGAGGTAGGCATCGGCCAGCGGGAGGATGGCGAGGGCTTCGGCATCACCGCCGCCCTCAGCGTCTCCCTGCCGGGGCTGGACCGGGCCGTGGCGCAGGACCTGATCGAGCGCGCCCACAAGGTCTGCCCCTACAGCCACGCGCTGCGCGGCAATGTGGCGGTGGAGACCACCCTTGCCTGAGGTGGCAGGGCCGGGAGGGGGAGCCCCCCCTCCCACTCAGTCGCGGCGCAGGGCGGCGAGGTAGTTCACCGAGACGTCGCGGCTCTCGCGCCAGTCGCGCCCGCCCTGGACGGGGGACATGCCGGCGATGTCGGTCACCCGCAGCCCGGCACGGCGCGCCTCGGCGCCCAGCTCGGCCGGCGTGACGAACATCTTCCAGTCATGCGTGCCGCGCGGCAGCAGGCGCAGGATGTACTCCGCCCCCACCTTGGCCAGCAGGAAGGAGCGGGGGGTGCGGTTCAGCGTGGAGAGGAAGACGAGGCCACCGGGCTTCACCAGCCCCGCCAGCGCCGCCAGGAAGGCGGGGCGGTCCGCCACATGCTCGATCACCTCCAGCGCCACCACCGCATCGAAGTGCCGCCCCTCGGCGGCCAAATCCTCCGGCATGCCCTCGCGGTAGTCGATGGACAGGCCCTCCGCCGCCGCATGGGCGCGGGCGGCTTCCAGCGCGGCGGCGGCCGCGTCCAGCCCGGTGACCTGCGCCCCCATGCGCGCCAGCGCCTCGCTCGCCAGCCCGGCGCCGCAGCCGATGTCGAGCACCGAGAGGCCGGCGAGGTTGGCGCCCGGCCGCCCCTCGGCGGCGGCGAGGCGGCGGCCGATCCATTCGGTGCGCAGCGGGTTCATCCGGTGCAGCGGCGCCATCGGGCCCGAGGGGTCCCACCAGCGCGCGGCCAGGGCGTCGAACTTCGCGATCTCGTCGGCACGGGCGGTGGGGGTGGGCTGGGGCATGGCACGCTCTCCGGGCTGGCGGGCGCGTGATGCCGGTTGCGGCCACGCGCTCCGCCCGTTATCTGTCGCACCCCCTCGCGGGCCGCAACCGCGGCTGTGGCACAATCCCTCTCGGACCGTTCCTTCAGGACCGGCATGGCACGCCCATAATGGCACGTATCGTGATGAAGTTCGGCGGCACCTCCGTCGCCGATCTGGACCGTATCCGCAACGTCGCCAACCGGGTGAAACGGGAAGTCGACGCCGGCAACGAGGTGGCGGTGGTGGTCTCCGCCATGTCCGGCGTCACCAACCAGCTGGTGAAGTGGTGCCAGGACCTCTCCCCCCTGCATGATGCGCGGGAATACGACACCGTGGTCGCCACCGGCGAGCAGGTGACGATCGGGCTCCTGGCCATCGCGCTGCAGACCATCGGCGTCGATGCCCGCTCCTGGCAGGGCTGGCAGGTGCCGGTCCGCACCGATGCCGCGCACGGCAAGGCGCGGGTCGAGGAGATCGAGGGCGCGGCGCTGATCGAGCGCATGAAGATGGGCCAGGTGCCGGTGGTGGCGGGCTTCCAGGGGATCGGCCCGGACAACCGCGTGACCACGCTGGGCCGTGGCGGCTCCGACCTCTCGGCGGTGGCGATCGCCGCCGCGGTGAAGGCCGACCGCTGCGACATTTATACCGATGTGGACGGGGTCTACACCACCGACCCCCGCATCGTGCCGAAGGCGCGCAAGCTGCCGGCGGTGGCCTATGAAGAGATGCTGGAACTGGCCTCGGTCGGCGCCAAGGTGCTGCAGACGCGGTCGGTCGAGCTGGCGATGAAGCAGCGGGTCCGGGTGCAGGTGCTCTCCTCCTTCGAGGACAAGCCCGGCTCGATGGTCGTGGATGAGGATGAGATCGTGGAACAGCCGCTGGTGACGGGCGTCGCCTATTCCCGGGACGAGGCGAAGGTCACGCTGCGCCGGGTGCCGGACAAGCCGGGCATCGCCGCGCATGTGTTCGGCCCGCTCTCGGCCGCGAATGTCAACGTCGACATGATCGTGCAGAACCTGGGCGCCGACGGCACCACGGACATGACCTTCACCGTGGGCAAGACCGACCTGCCGCGCGCCAAGGCCGTGCTGGAGGAGCAGCGCCCCACCATCGGCTTCGAGGCGATGCTGGCCGACCCGGATGTCGCCAAGATCTCCATCGTCGGCATCGGCATGCGCAGCCATGCGGGCGTCGCCGCCACCATGTTCAAGTCGCTGGCCGAGAAGGGCATCAACATCCAGGTCATCTCCACCTCGGAGATCAAGACCTCGGTGCTGGTCGGCGCCGAGTACACGGAGCTGGCGGTGCGCGCCCTGCACACCGCCTACGGCCTGGACGCCGAGGGCTGATGCCCGTGGACGCGCCCCTGGACAGCCCCCGCGCCGAGAGCAGCCCCCGGCCGGAGATGGCGGCGATCGACGCGCTGATGGCGCGTGGCGCCGCCTTCCTGGGCGTGCGTCACGCCATCCTGGGCGGCGCCATGAGCTGGGTGAGCGAGCGGAACCTGGTCTCCGCCCTCTCCAATGCCGGCGCCTTCGGCGTCATCGCCTGTGGCGCGATGATGCCGGAGCGGCTGGCCGAGGAGATCGCCGCCACCCAGGCGCTCACGCAGAAGCCCTTCGGCGTCAACCTGATCACCATGCACCCGAAGCTGATGGAGCTGGTGCAGGTCTGCCTGGACGCGAAGGTCGGCCACATCGTCTTCGCCGGCGGCATCCCGCCCGGCCCCGCCATCAAGGCGGCCAAGGAGGGCGGCGCCAAGGTCATCTGCTTCGCCCCCGCTCTGGCGCTCGCCAAGAAGCTGGTGCGCTCCGGCGCCGATGCGCTGGTGATCGAGGGCTCCGAGGCGGGCGGGCATATCGGCCCCGTCAGCCTGACGGTGCTGGCGCAGGAGATCCTGCCGCATATCCGCGATGTGCCCGTGTTCGTGGCGGGCGGCATCGGCCGTGGCGAGGCGATCCTCTCCTATCTGGAGATGGGTGCCGCCGGCGTGCAGCTCGGCACCCGCTTCGTCTGCGCCACCGAGTGCGTGGCGCACCCGAACTTCAAGCGCGCCTTCCTGCGCGGCGCGGCGCGCGACGCGCTGCCCACCGTGCAGCTCGACCCGCACTTCCCCGTCATCCCCGTCCGTGCCCTGCAGAACGAGGGCACCCGCCGCTTCCTGGAGCACCAGGCCGAGGTGGTGCGCCGCTTCAAGGCGGGCGAGCTGGACAAGGAGGCCGCGCAGCTCGACATCGAGCACTACTGGGCGGGCGCCCTGCGCCGCGCCGTGGTGGATGGCGATGTGGAGAATGGCAGCCTGATGGCTGGCCAGAGCGTTGGCCTAGTGACGCGGGAGCAGCCCGCCGCCGAGATCATCGCCGAATTGCTGGACCAGGCCGCGACGGCCCTTGCGGCGCGCCGCGCCGGCGGCTGAGCATGATCCCCGGCGGCCCTTCGCCGGGGTGGGGAGACCGCTTCATCGTGTCACGGTTGGTCGCGGCTGCCGCCGCGCGATAGGTGTTTTCACGTGCCCTATGACCTGAAGCGTTCGAACCGCTCCAACGAGAACCCCGCCGAGGCCCTGCGCGTCGGCGAGGAATTGCGGGAAGCCCGGCTCTCCCTCGGCATCAGCCTGGAGGAGATGGCGGAGCGGCTGCGCATCAACCGCCGCTACATCGCGGCGCTGGAGGATGGCCGGGTGGCCGACCTGCCGGGCGCGGCCTATGGCATCGGCTTCGTGCGCAGCTACGCCCAGGCCATGGGGCTGGACGCGCCGGACCTGGTGCGCCGCTTCCGCGAGGGGGCGGGGCAGGGGCCGCGCGGCAAGGATCTCGTCTTCCCCGAGCCGGTGCCGGAGCGCGGCGTGCCGACCGGCGCCATCATCCTGGTGGGGGCCGTGCTGGCCATCGGCGCCTATGCCGGCTGGTACCGCTGGAGCGGCTCGGGCGAGCGCACGGTGGATGCGGTGCCGGCCCTGCCGCCACGGCTGGAGCAGGCGGCGCGCGATGCCGGCTCGCCGCCGCTGCCCGGCGTGACCCAGCGCGAGGCGCCCGCCGCGCCCGCGCCCGTCACCAGCCCGCCCGTGACGGTGCCGCCTGTCTCGGCCCCTCCTGCCGCCACGCCTCCCACCGCCACCCCGCCAGGCGCCGCCTCCTCCGGTGCCGCCTCCTCCTCCGGCGCCGCGCCGGCCGCTGCCGGGCCGCAGCAGGCCCCCCGCGCGGTGGCTCCGGGCGGCGGCGCCGCGCCGGCCAT
>NZ_JBHSCH010000119.1:0-6466 GCF_042651065.1 Teichococcus aestuarii | reverse complement strand
CCAAAGCCGTCGCAGCCCTGGCCAAGGCATGGGCGCGCAAGCCACCCGTCAAGCGCAAACCTGCAGTTTGACCCGCGGCCCTCGCCGGATGAATACAGCGCCGCCGCAATCCGGCCACGCCACTGGCCGCGCTGGAGCACATCGCCTGGGCCGCGCGGGTGAAGCTCGGCCTGGTGGCAGGCGACGCGCCGGATGGGCAAGCGCCTCTCCCTGCCCTGCTGGCAATCTACCGCGCGGACCTGTCCGGTTACGATGCTGCCGCGCGGGTGCTGGCCACGGCCTGGCAGGATCAGGCGGAGCCGCTGCTGGAGGCAGCCGGGCTACTGGCGGATGAGCCGGGGCCGCAGCCCCAGCCCCAGCCGGAGCCGGAGGAGGGCGATGCCGACCTCGAGGCTCTGCGGCGCGAGCTGGAGACGACGCGTGAGCAGCTGGTGCAGGCCGAACAGGCCAACGCCACTCTGCTGGCGCGCATCCGGGCCGGGCTGGTGGCGCTGAGCGCCGGGGAGTAACAAGCCGGGCATGGCCATGCCCACCGTCATTCCCGAGCGATTCCGCGTCGTCAGCCGCCCGGAAACCCCGAACGGCTGGACCGCATGCGAACACCGCGGCGCCACGATCCGGTGCTGCGGTGTGCACAACGTGCTGCTAATGCCGGACCACTCCTATCATGGCGCCAGCTTCGGCCAGGCCTCGTTCGTCGAGACCCTCATAGACCTGTGGCTCGACGAGCGGCGACTGCCGCAGGGGTATAGAGCAGGCACCAGCAGGCTCGCGCCAGACTGATAACCTTTGATTTGCTGGTCCTGATTGGGTGCCAGCGCCTCCTGCCATCTTTGAGGAAGCGCGTCGCAGGCCAGTCTTTTGCTAGACTGGAATGACACTTCAGCAGATGCGTGACCTCATAGAAACGCTGTTTGACAACGCGCAAGCTATCGCGCTTCGCGCCGTGGTCCGCCAACATCCAGCACCTCGTGGCCGAGGCAGAACGCCTCGCCGCAATAACTGAGAGCTGCCACTTGCGAGCGGAGCTGAAGAGGATGAAAAAGGCTTCACGGCATGTCCCGGCCTCTTCAGATCCGCCCCGGTGCTACTCGTGCCGGATCAGGTCCTTGATGCGGTTGGCCAGGGCTTCCAGCGCGAAGGGCTTGGTCATGACGTGCATCCCTGGCTCCAGCTGCCCGTTCCCGATCACGGCGTTCTCGGCGTAGCCTGTAATGAACAGGACCTTCAGTTCGGGTCGGATGACGCGGGCCGCATCAGCCAGCTGGCGCCCGTTCATGCCGCCCGGCAGGCCGACGTCGGTGACCAGCAGGTCGATCCGGGCATCGGAGCGTAGGATGCTCAGGCCCGAGGCGCCATCTGCCGCCTCGACCGCTGCGTAGCCGAGATCCTCCAGCACCTCCAAGACCAGCAGGCGGATCGTCGGCTCGTCATCGACCACCAGAACGGTCTGTCCCACTTCCGCTCTAGGCGCCTGGCTGAGGTTCGGCAGGTTCTCCGCCGCTTCCGCCTCGCCAATGTGCCGCGGCAGGTAGAGGCGCACCGTCGTGCCCAGGCCGACCTCCGAGTAGATCTGCGCCTGACCGCCGGACTGCCTGGCAAAGCCGTAGATCATGGAAAGCCCCAGGCCCGTACCTTCCCCCAGCGGCTTGGTGGTGAAGAACGGATCAAAGGCGCGCGCGACCACCTCGGGCGGCATGCCGGTGCCGGTGTCGGTGACGCTGATCGTGACGTACTGGCCGTGCTCCATCTCCCGCGCTCTGGCGACGCGGGGGTCAAGCCACATATTCGCCGTCTCGATCGTCAGCCGTCCGCCATCCGGCATTGCGTCGCGCGCGTTGATGCTGAGGTTCAGCAACGCGTTCTCCAGCTGGTTGGGATCAACCAGCGTCGCCCATAGCCCGCCGGCCGCGACAACCTCCAGCGCGATGGACGGCCCCATGGTGCGCCGGATCAGCTCCTCCATTCCCGATACCAGCCGGTTCACGTCGGTGGGCTTTGGATCCAAGGTCTGCCGGCGGGAGAAGGCCAGTAGCCGGTGCGTCAGCGACGACGCGCGCTTGGCCGCGCCCATGGCTGCCAGGACGTAGCGGTCCAGGTCTCTGATGCGCCCCTGCTCCACGCGCATGCCCAGCAGCTCAATAGAGCCCACGATGCCGGTCAGCAGGTTATTGAAGTCGTGTGCCAGGCCGCCCGTCAACTGGCCCACGGCCTCCATCTTCTGTGCCTGGCGCAGCTGCTCCTCGGCGTGCTGCAGCTCCGCCGTGCGCTCGGCGACGCGCTGCTCCAGGGTGTCGGTGAGCGCGCGGAGTTCCGTGGTAACCCGGTCACGCTCCGCCTCCACAGCACGCCGCTCCTGCACGTCGAGCAGCACGCCCGGGAAGCTCAGCGGCGTACCGTCCGGCGCGTGTTCGACACGGCCATTGGCCTCGATCCAGTAGTACTTTCCGTCGGCACGGCGCACCCGGTACTGGTGGGCGTAGGCACCGCCGCGGGCGACCGCCTCCTTGATGGCGGTGGCCAGCCCCGGCTTGTCGTCGGGATGGACGTTTGCCACCACCTGTTCCAGCGGGAGGCCCTCGCGGCCGAGCGCGGAGTCGAGGCCGAAGGCGTGGGCGAAGCCCTCATCCACCGTAAAGCGGTCGGTGGGCAGGTGCCAATGCCAGGTGCCGAGGATCGCGCCGGCCGCGTGCGCCAGCTGCACGCGCTCGATGTTCTCGCGCGCCAGCGCCTCGCTGGTGCGCAGGCGCTCTTCCGCGGCACGCCGCTCGGTGACATCGTCGAAGATGATCGCGATCTGCCGGTCAGCGGGATCGCCGACCGGGACGGCGCGCACGTCGAACCAGCGCTTGAAGGCTTCCGCGTAACTCTCGAAGCTCAAGGGCTCGCGGGTCTTCGCGACATGCCCGTAGGTCTCGAACCAGAACCGCTCCAGATCCGGCGCGTACTCCGTGACCCACTTGCCGCGAAGATCCACGCCCGCCTGTCGTTCGAAGGCGTCGTTGGCCTCGACGAAGCGGTAGTCCACCGGCTTGTCGTCCGCGTCGAACTTGACCTCGACGATGGCGAACGCCGCCTCCACCGTCTCCAGGATGGTCCGGAATCGCTCCTCGCTGGCGCGCAGGGCGGCTTCCGCGTTCCGGATCCGGGTCAGGTCGAGCATGGCGCCGATCATGCGCACCGCGCGTCCGTGGCGGTCGCGGATGATGTGGCCGCGGTCGAGCACGATGGCGTAGCTGCCATCTGCCCGCTGGAAACGGTACTCGTCCGACCAGTCACTCCCGGTGCCGTTGATCACCGCGTGGATGCTCTGGTCAATCCTGACACGATCCTCGGGGTGGATGGTGTCGATCCACCAGTCGCCGGTCGGCAGTACCTGCTCCGGCGTCCAGCCATAAGCTTCCTGCAGCGCCGCGTTCCACAGCACCTGGTTTGCTTTGAAATCCCAGTCCCAGATCGCGTCCCGGGTGGCGCGCTGGGACAGCCGGAACCGCTCGTTGACAGCCTCCAGCGCCTCGCCCGCCAGATGCTGCTCCGTGCGGTCGCGCAGGATCTTTAGATAGCCGATATGATGGCCCTGCTCGTCGCGCAGCGCCATCATCTCGCCCGAAGCCCAGAAGCGGGAGCCGCCCTTGCGCTGGTGCCAGCGCTCGTCGAGGGCCCGGTCCTGCCGTGCCGCCCGGCGCATCTCGACGTCGGGCTGGCGGAAGGCCCGGTCCTCGGGGGTGAAGAACAGGTCGGCCGGCTGGCCGAGCATCTCGCTCTCCGTCCAGCCCAGGATGCGCGTTGCCCCGGTGTTCCAGCCGGTGATGCGGCCTGCCAAGTCGGTGGAGACGATGGCGAAATCGACCGCGCTATTGAGCGTCTGACGGTGGAGCGCGGCGGCGCGGTCCCGCTCGGCGGCCAGCGCGTCCCGCTCCGCCAGGGTCCTGCGCAGGGCGATCTGACTGCTGGCCTGGGCGGCGAGCGCCTTCAGGATCAGGCGCTGCTTCTCGCTGAGGCCGGCCTCATGCGGAACGGTGTCGATGACGCAGAGGGCACCGACCGGCAGCCCCTCCGAGAGGAGCGGCATCCCGGCGTAGAAGCGGATGCCTGGGGTTCCGGTGACCAGCGGGTTGTGGGCGAAGCGGGCATCCCGGGTGGCATCTGGCACCACCAGCCCGTCCGGCTCCAGCAGGGTGTAGGGGCAGAAGGCGATGTTGCGCGGCATGTCGCGCGTGCCGAGGCCAATCTCAGCCTTGCCCCACTGCCGGTCCTCCGCGATCAGATGGATGGCCGCCATGGGCGCGCCGATCAGCTCGGCTGCGAGGCGCACCAAATCGTCGTAGGCCTGCTCGGGCGGTGTATCGAGGAGGCCGGTCCGCTGGAGGGCAGCCAGCCGCTCCTCTTCCGTCCAGGCCGGTTCACCGTTCTGCCGGGTCATGACGTCAGCGTTTCCGGGTCGTTGAAGCGCGCAACACGCCTTCGGACTGCAGGTACCGTGGCGGGTCTTCCCGGGTCAGCAGGCGCAGGCCGGCGCGCACTACCTCGCTGGTGGTCTGGTAGCGGCCAGAGGCGACCTGCTCGTCGATGTAACGGCGCAGCTCGGGCGTGAGGGAGATGGTGACAGCTTCGGCGGAAGGCATGGCTACTGAGTAGCCGAATCCCAACTCAGGATGAAGAATTCATACCCTTGCTTTTCGGCAACCTGGCAGCCGCCTCTCCTATCCTTCGTGTGGTGTTAGACAAGGGGCATCTTGAAAGCGTTAGCCCTGGCGCCCCATACGAAATGCCTGTGAGGTGAAGCTTTGCTGTAAGGGTTGAGGCTCGTACTGCTGGGAACCTTCGCAGCATCCTGGGTTTTGCTACAAAACTCGCAGGGATCTCGGCTGCAATGAGCGGTAAAGACTATCAATATATTTGGCAGATCGAGAGAGACGTAGCTCGCCTGGAAGATCTAGCCGAGGCGATCGACAATGGCCCACAAGCAGACATGTTTCGGGTGCTTTTACGCCACCTACGCCATACTTCCATGGAAGCTCATCGCCTTGTAGCCGTGCTTGGTCCTCCCGCAGAGCCCCTACCTCGCTGGCTCCATGATCCTCAAGGCGTAGGAGATGACCCTTCTTCCTCGTGACGATAACCTTGGGCGGATGTACTCTCCGTTGCTGTCTAGTGGCTCCGCCACAATGGAGATCCTCCCAGGGTATTGTGGCCAGGCTGATCCAGCCTCATGATTAGGTCAGCCTTGGGCTGTGTGGTTTCACGGAGAGGATGTTCTGGCTTTCGGTGAAGGCAGCGAACCCTCCCCCAAGATCCTGGTTCGGCTCAGTAGAGGAACACGGGCACTCCCGCCCTTGTCCCGCTGGAGACCGCCATGACCTGTTCAACTGAAGCGCCTCGTATTCCTCGCAACCATCTTCTGGCGGCCCTGCCGCCCGAAATCTACGCAGAGTTGCGGCCCAGGCTGGATGTGGTCGAGCTGTCCCTTCGCCAAGTTGTGCTGGAAGCGAACCAGCTGATCGATCTTGTCTACTTCCCCGAATCTGGCTGGCTTTCCATGCTCGCCTACCTGGACGATGGCGACGTGTCCGAGGTCGCGCTGATCGGGCAAGAAGGCATGGTTGGCCTACCTGTCGTGCTGGGCGGCGACAGCGACATCCTCGAGGCCATGGTACAAGGCTCCGGCACGGCGCTGCGAATGAGCGCCGCGGCGTTGCAGGAGGCGATGGAGCGCTTCCCGATCCTGACCAGCCTCCTGCTCCGCCACGCCCTGGTCCACCAGAGGCAGGTGGCCCGCACTGCAGTCTGCAACGGGCAGCACAGCGATAATCAGCGCTTGGCACGGTGGCTGTTGATGGCCCATGACAGAGCCGGGGGCGACGAGTTCCTGATGAGCGACGACTTCCTGGCGATGATGCTCGGAGTACATCGCGGCAAGGCCATGGCATGCGTCAGCGCGCTCCAGACGGCCGGCCTCATCCACTACGAGGAGGACCAGCTTAGGATCATGCACCGACTCAGCCTCGAGCATACCGCTTGTGAGTGCTACAGCCTCGAACAGCGCGATCAGGACCGGATCCTGGGCCGGTGGGCGGACGCTATCAACAACAACCAGCGCTGATCTCTCTGCCAGGGCAAAGCAGGAAGAACGCTAACTCTTGCACAACGTCGGGGACCAAATGCTGATTGGCATCAGCCATGATCAGTCCCTGTTGCCAGTGTTGGCCTAAAGAGCCAGTAGGGTTCCGCTCTGGGAAAATGCGGTCCGCTCCCCATGTACCTTGCATCGCTCGCTGAGGTTCTCCGGCGCCGGTGGCTGAGAGATACGTGTGCTCCCGCCGCCGCCCTGTCGAAGGAGCCCATCATGACCCTCTCTGCCCAAATCCCCACCACGCCCCGCAACCGCCTGCTCGCCGCCCTGCCGCCGGACAGCCTCGCCCGCCTCTGGCCGAAGCTGGAACGGGTGGAGATGCCGCTCCGCCAG
>NZ_JBHSCH010000118.1:0-10077 GCF_042651065.1 Teichococcus aestuarii | reverse complement strand
GAGGCGCTGCTGGGCGATATCGACCTGCCGGTCACCGCCGATCTCGGCGGGGTCCTCGCCGGCGGCGCCCCGGCGACCGGGGGCGACACCGACCTGACGCTCGACGCCACCCTGCCGGGCGGCACGCCGCTCGAGGTCGCGGTCGGGCTCGACCCGGTCGAGGCGCTGCTGGGCGATATCGACCTGCCGCTCACCGCCGATCTCGGCGGGGTCCTCGCCGGCGGCGCCCCGGCGGCCGAGGGCGACACCGACCTGGCGCTCGACGCCGATCTCTTTGGCGCCCTTAGTTCTGAAATGATGGCGGAGTTCAACCTCGCCGAAATCGCGCCTGAGGCAATGGCAAGCCTGGACCTCTTTGATGTAGCAAGCGGAACATCAGCTTTGTCCGCCGATGCGATGCTGACCGCCCTGACGGATACGCCCGCAATCCTGGCACCGAGTCAGGCGACAGATCTCCTCGCCATCGCGACAGCGCCCAGTACAGGCACCCCTTCATCGAATGTTGACGCCATAAACAGTACGCAAACGGCAGTGGCCGCGAAGATTGGCGGCGGATTCCTGTCGGGAGCATTTTATGGCGGATGGTGACACAGGATATCTTCGGGAAGCAGCATTCTGGAAGCAGTCCGTATTAACGCTTCTTCTGGTGACACTGGCACTGAATGTGCTCAGCCTGACCATACCAGTTGCTGCTTCCCAGATCTTCGGTCACCTCATTCCCGCTCCATACAGCCCCACGCTGTTGATCCTTGTCGCCAGCGTGGTGTGCCTTGGTGCCGCCGAGGGATTGCTGCGCTTCGCTCGCGCAGCTGTTCTGAATCGTGCAGGAGCCAATTTCGCCGGCCTGATCACGCACCGGCTGCTCACGCATATCATCACCAGCGACCCGCCAGGAGGGCGCCTTCTCGCCTCACGCAGCATCGAGTATCTCGGTGCCATCCAGCAGCTCAAGGAAAAATACAACGGGCAGATCGTCGTCAGCATGATCGAGCTGCTTTTCCTGCCGATCATCCTTGCCGCCATCTTTGCCATCTCCTGGATGACTGGCCTGTTCGTGCTGCTCTGCCTTGCAATCTTTGGCCTCGTCACGCTGCTAGACGCACGGCGGATGGAGCGTCTGGTTGACCAGAGCGCCGCGGAAGGCGAGAGCCGCTACGATTTCCTCTTCACCATGCTGGACGCGATGCACCTGATCAAGGCGCTGGGCATCGAGGACAACATCCTTCGCAGATTCGAGGCGGGTCAGTCCTCCATGAGCCGCCGCAACCATCAGCTCGGGCTGGTAACGGGCCGGCTGCTCAACAGTGCCTCTGTCGCCAGCCAGTCGCTGACCGCGGCGACGCTGGCCCTCGGCGCCATCGCGGTCGGGCACGGCCAGACGACGATGGGAGGAGTCTCGGCGCTGGTCCTGCTCAGCGGCCGCGTCATGGCGCCGCTGCAGCAGGCCATCTTCCTCTTCGTGCAGATGAAGGACATCGGCGCGGCGCAGCAGAAGATCGTGGCGCTGCTCCGCCAGGAGCCGGTCGCCAGCCCACGGCATGAGCTGAGCGTCACCAATGAAGGCCGCGTCTCGCTCAACCGCGCAGCCTTCCATGCCAGCGATGGCACCTGCCTTTTCCGGGACGTGAACCTGACGCTGCAACCCGGGGAGATCGTCGCCATCTCCGGCCCATCGGAGCGCGCCAACTCCGCGCTGCTGCAGATCATCGCCGGCGTGCACCGGCCCGCCGAGGGCACTGCCACGCTGAACGGCGTGGCGCCGACAGAATATCCCCAACCTCTGCTCAACCGCTGCGTCGGCTATGTGTCATCGGAGGGGATCCTGTTCCGTGGCACGATACGCGACAACATCACGCGCTTTGGCGAGGTGAGCGTGGAGGCGGCCATGGAAGTGGCCGCGCTGCTCGGCATCGACGCGGCCATCAACGAGCTGCCGAACGGGCTCGACACGCAGCTGATGGGCTCGGCGGCCGATGCCATTCCGCCCGGGCTGCGCCAGCAGCTGACCATCCTGCGGGCGCTTGCCACGCGGCCGAAGCTCATCCTCCTCGACAATGCCGATCGCGCGCTGGACCGGGAAGGCTACGCCAAGCTCAGCCGCTTCATCGGCAAGGTGCATGGGCAGGCCACCTTCATCCTGGTCTCGGACGACGCCAACCTGCTCGGCTATGCCGACAAGCGCTTCCTCCTGTCAGAGGGCGGGCTGCGCCCCATCGAGGGCTTCGCCATGGCGGAGCGGATCTCATACCGGGATCTCAGGGTATGATCATACCGCCCCGGCAGGATGCCGCCCGGGCAGTGCCGGCCGCGCCGGAGCAGGCCAGTCGCACGGCACCGCACGGTGACACGGAAGGCGGTGCGGCGCTGCGGAGCCTGCTGAACTGGCTTGCCCAACTGCAGGCGCTGGTGCGCCGCAGCCGGCACGGCCTCAGCGGCGATGAGGGCGACGAGCGGCTGTTCTGCGCGCTCTGCCTGACCGCCGGCACGGACTTTCCGCTGCGCCAGCTGCTCGCCGCCCTGCCGGCCGAACCCACGCCGCTGGACGCGGATGGCATCATTGCCGCGATGGGGCATCTCGGTTTCTGCGCCACGCCGCTTGCCCGCCTGCCGGCGCAGCCGCAGGCGCCGCTGCTGCACGATGGCGGCGGGGAAGGCGCCTCCGTCATCCTGCGCCTGCCCGGCAGCAACCGAATGTGGCGGCTTTGGCCCTCCGGCGCGATGGAGGAGCTGGCCTCATCACGCCAGCTCGGCCGCGGCACCCTCTGGAGCTTCCCGCGCGAGGGCGATACCCACCCGCTCTCCGCGGCGCGGCGCAGCCACACCGGGCACCGCTGGTTTCGTGCCCTTATGGCCAAGTTCGGCTGGCTGGCCGGCGGCCTCATACTGGTCAGCCTGGCCATCGCCGGCGTCAGCACGGCGCTGCCGCTGTTCACCATTCAGATCTACCACCACGTGATCAGCCTGGGCTCGCTTGAGCCGCTGCCGATGTTCGCGCTCGGCATGGCACTCATCGTGCTCATTGAGGGCCTGCTGGTCGGGCAGCGCAGCCGGATGCTGGCCTGGATCGCAAACCGGCTGGAGTTCCTCGTCGCCGGCGCGACCTTCGAGCGCATCCTCAAGATCAGGCCCGCCATCTCCGAACGGGCCTCGGTAACCGACCAGGTGGCGCGCCTGCGCACCTTCGAGAACGTCCGCGACTTCATCACCGGCCCCGCCTTCATCGCGCTGCTCGAGGCACCGATCACCGCCGCCTCCCTCGGCCTGCTCGCCGCCGTGGCGGGATGGGTGGTGGTGGTGCCGCTGCTCGGTATCCTGGCGCATCTCTGGCTGTTCTCGGTGCTGCTGCGCCGGGCGCGGGTGATGACCTCGATCGCGGCCGACGAGTCCACCGAGATGCAGCGTATGACCATCGAGACCTTCCAGAAGCGGGAGGTAATTCGCCAGGCCGGCCTGCAGCACCAATGGTCGGGCCGCATGATCGGCTGCGTGCGGCGGCAGCAGGACAATGCTGATGCTCGCGGCAGGGACGGAGGCGGTCTGGGCCGGCACCCTTGGCACCGGCGGGCTGCTTGCGTGCACCATCCTGGGCCGCCGCGCCATGGTTCCCTCCCACATGCTTTGCCTCTCGGTGCAGCGTTGCGAGCAACTGCGGAACAGCCTGGGCCAGCTGAATGGGCTGATGGAGATCCCGCCCGAGCGGGATGAGGTGCGGCAGTACAGCCAGGCACGCCCGTTGCAGGGTGGAATCAGCTTCCTCAACACCGGCTTCCGCGCCGCCGATACGCGCCCCGTCTTTGTCGGCCTGGACCTCGAGATACCACCTGGCAGCCGTATCGGCATCACCGGGGCCAATGGCAGCGGCAAGACGACCGTGCTCAAGCTGGTCCAGGGGCTGAGCGACCTGACGATTGGCGCCGTGCGGCTCGATGGCGTGGATCTGCGCCAGCTGCCGCCCGACGAGCTGCGCCGCCGCATCGCCTACGTCCCGCAGCATCCGCGGCTGTTTCCGGGCACGCTGCGCGACAACCTGCTCTTCGTCAATCCTCTTGCGGAGGAGGGCAAGCTGCGTCTGGCGCTTCAGGCCGCCCGCCTGGCGGAGGCGGTGGAGCAGTTGGAGGATGGCCTCGACCACCGCTGCGACGAGACGAAGACCTTCCCTCTGGAGTTCCACTTCAAGTTCGCCGTGGCACAGGCGCTTTTAACCGAAAGTAATATCCTCTTGATAGACGAGGTGCCTAACCGCTTGCTGGATGGCGAGGTAGGCCGGGTGATCAGGGACATCATCACGCAAAGAAGCCGCAGCCGGACCGTCCTGTTCGTCTCTCACAGGTCGGACTTCCTGGCGCTGGCCGAGCGCGTCGTCGTTCTGCGCTACGGAAAGGTGCCAGCGGTGACGACGCCTGCGGCGCTGGTGCAGGGGCCTGCATGAACGCTCTCTCGCCAGCGCCGCCGCCCAGCCCCCTCCCTGCCTCGGATGAGGCGCAGCTGGTCTATCCGTTGCTGGTCCACGAGAAGGTGCCGCAGCGCATGCTGCGTCGCATATGCGTCCTGGTGGCGCTCAGCGTACTGGCCTTTGTCGGCTGGGCCGCGACGGCACGCGTGCACGACGTCTCCCAGGCCAGCGGCACGATCGTGCCCTCCGGCTTCGAGCGCGTCGTGCAGCATTTCGAAGGCGGCATGGTCGAGCAGATCCTCGTGCAGCCTGGCGAGCTCGTGGAGCGTGGTGCGCCGATCTTCATCCTGACCGATGGCGGCACCACCGAGGACGTGCAGGTGATGACGCTCCAGCGGCACAACCTGCTGGCACAGATCGAGGGGCTCGTGGCGCTGATGGAGGACCGGGCGCCAGACTTCCAGGCCTTCGGAGAGGATGTCGCGGTCCGGGCCACAGCGGCGGCCCATGCGGCGCAGCGTGACGCGCAGGCAAGCCAGATTTCCCTACTGGACAGCCAGATCGAGCAGGCACGGCTGCAACTCAGGACGCTGGAGACCCAGATCGCCGGGCTGCGCAACAACCACGCCTTCGCCGCGGAACAGGAGGCAAGGATCGGCACCTTGTTCAACCAAGGCTACGCCACACGAACGCAGTACTCCGAGCGGCGCAAGGAGCGCGAGGATGCAGAGAACCAGCTCCAGGTCGCTCTGGAGAAGCGCCGCACCGCCCTGGAGGCCGTGGCCGAGGCGCAGAAGAACAAGATTGCCACCCTGGCCTCCGTCCGGTCCGACCTGGCCTCCCGCATCCAGGAGTTGCGCCGGGCGGTGATGGCGCTGGAGGGCGATGTCTCGAAGCGGCTCAGGCGGCAGGAGCGCCTGACGGTGGGCTCGCCGGTGCGCGGCATTGTCAAGTCGCTGGAAGTGACGACAATCGGTGGTGTGGCGGGCGCGGGTCAGCCCCTGGCGGTGATCGTGCCGCTGGACGAGATGCTGCATGCCGAGACGCGGCTGCCCGTCTCCCAGATCGGCCATGTCCGGCCCGGGCTTCCGGTGCATGTCAAGATTTCCGCCTACGACTTCACCCGCTTCGGCTGGATCGAGGGCCGCGTCTCGCGCGTCTCGCCCTCCTCCTTCAGCGGCGACGGGATGGCCTACTACAAGGTGCAGGTGGACCTGGCCTCGAACCACCTGCCCCTGGCGCCTGGTGCCCTGCTCTCGCCTGGCATGGCCGTCACGGCCGACATCATCACCGGCGACAAGACGGTCATGGCCTATCTGCTGAGCCCGATCCGCCGGGCCTTGAGCACATCCTTCCAGGAGCGCTGAGATGCCGCCCGCATCCGCCACGCCTCCTGGCCCCGCCGGCGCCGATGCCCGCGCCGTGAACATCCTGCTGGTCGATGACGACCGCACCAGCCTGCTGGCGATGGAGCAATGCCTGGAGCAGCTTGGCCACCGCGTGCACACCGCCGGCAATGGCGCTGAGGCCTTCGCGCTGCTGCGGGAGAACCCCGGCATGGCAGACCTCGTGATGACCGACCGCACCATGCCGGTGATGGACGGGCTGGGCCTGACACGGCGGCTCAAGCGCGAACCGCAGACCCGGCACATGCCCGTCATCATCCTGACCGGCGCAGCCGACAGCGAGGATGTCAGCGCGGGGATCGAGGCGGGGGCCTTCTACTATCTCACCAAGCCGCCGGTGGAGAAGGTGGTCGCCTCCGTCGTCAACTCCGCCATTCGCGAGGTGGCGCGGCAGCGCAAGCTGCGGGCCGATCTCGCCGGCCACCAGGAGGCCTTCCGCTTCATGCAGGCGGTGAAGTTCCGTCTGCGCCGTCCGGAGGAGGTGGAGCCGGTGGTGAGCATGCTGGCCAGCATGCAGGACACGCCGGACCGCGCCATCCAGGGCATTTACGAATTGGTTCAGAACGCGGTTGAGCATGGTGTCCTGCGCTTCGGCTTCCAGGAGAAGGCGCGCCTGATGATGCAAGGCCAATGGCAGCAGGCGCTGGCCGAGCGGTCGCAGGAGGCGCGCTTCGCCGAAAGCTGGGTGGAGGCGGCCGCGATCCGCCGCCAGGATGGCATCTACATCAGCGTCGCCGACAATGGACCCGGATTCGATTGGCGACCCTACCTGACAGCGGATCCCAGCCGGGCCGCTGCCAGCTGCGGGCGTGGCATCTCGCGCGCCGCGAACTTCGCCTTCGACCGGCTGAGCTTTGACAAGACCGGCAACAAGGCGATCGGCTTCATCGCCCAGGAGCGAGATGTCAAATGGTAAGGCATGCGATGGCGGAGTGGCGCCGCGGGCGGACCGGAAAGCTCCGCGCGGTCCCGATGATGCTGGTGATCTGCGGTCTCACCGCGATGCTGGTCGGCTGGTACTCGGTGACCTTCATCCGCGAGCAGAACCGGCTATTCCTCGGCGAGAGACGAATGCTGAGCCGCCTGGTGATGGCGCAGGCCGACACCGTTCTGGTCCGGGTGAAGGATCTGGCGGCCTTCATCTCCGCGCGCCGGGAAGAGCAAGTCGCCGCCAAGCTGCGTGTCGCGTCGCGCCTCTCGCCTTACATCATCGATCTCGGGCTGATACGCGGCGATTCCTTGCGTCAGCGCCGCTCCTTCACCAGCCCGGACGTTCTTCTGGATGTCAATCCGGTGGAGGCGCAGCGGCTCGCGGCGCAACTGCTGCAGAATGAGGGGCTGATCACGGCCATCCGGCCGCAAGCCTTCGCGTCGCTGTTCCCCAACATGGACGGCGACGAGGTCGTGCTGGCGCAGGCCATGCGCTTGGGCGAAGGCCCTGCCGACTTCTTCATCGTCTATGCGGCGGTGGAAGTACGCAAGATGCTCGAAGAGCTCAGTGCCGATTTCCGGGAAGGCAGCCTGACCGCGGCGCGGCTTACTGTGGACGAGGTGCAAACCGAATTCATCCTGCCCGGCCGCGGCACCGCGGACTGGACCGGGGACGCCACGCAGGAGGCGGTAAGGCTGGCGCACAACAGCCAGATCGTGCTCGCCAACTGGGACAGGACGGTGCGTTTCGGAAAGCTCGCCTTCATGGTCGCCGGCATTCTGGCGATCAGCGCGATCACCGTAGCGCTTTCGGTGCATTACATGAGAGACCGCCGGCGAGCAGAGGCGGAGCTTCAGGCGGCACTCGACAAGGCGAACAGTGCCAACGACTCCAAATCGACCTTCCTGGCCAATATGAGCCATGAGATCCGCACGCCGCTCAACGGGGTTCTCGGCATGGCGGAACTCCTGACGCGGACGGAGCTTTCCGAGCAACAGCTTCGCTACGTGCGACAGATTCGCTCGTCTGGCGGCGTTCTTCTGTCCATCCTCAACGACATCCTGGATATCTCCAAGCTCGAGAGCGGGCAGATGGCGATCGACCCCGTGCGGGTCAACCTGCCAGGGCTGATCAGCGACATTGTCGGCTTCTACGCTATGGGAGCACAGGACAAGGAGCTCGACCTCCTGCTGGACATCGAGCCCGACCTGCCGGAATTCGTCCAGGCGGACCCGACGCGCCTGCGCCAGATCATCGGGAATCTGATATCGAACGCGCTCAAGTTCACGAAGCAGGGTGAGATCTTCGTTTCCGCGGCCGTCGAATCCCATGATGACAAGACAGGCCAGGCGCTCATCCGTGTCTCGATCCGGGATAGCGGTATCGGCATCTCGGAGCAAAGCATGGCCAAGCTCTTCTCCCGCTTCACCCAGGCGGAGGCGAGCACGACCCGGCTGTATGGAGGAACCGGGCTCGGCCTCTCCATCTGCCGCGAACTTTGCGAACTGATGGGCGGCCACATCGGCGTCACCAGTGCGATCGGCCAGGGATCGACCTTCACCTTCCGGCTGCCGGTGCAGGTACTGCAGCCCGCCACGATCGAAAAAGGGCCCGCATTGCGGCTGGCCATCATCTGCGGTGCCCCGCCGCTGAAGAGCATCATCGGTAAAGGGCTTGAGGTGCGTGGCGTCGAATGCGTCTGGTTCGAACCCACGGTGACATTGCAGCGGGCATTGCAGGCCCAGGCCGAAAATGCTCCCTTCGATGCCCTGGTGATCGACCAGGGCCCGCATATCGAGGAAGCTTTGGAAGTCAGGCGCCTGGCGCAGGCGTTCCCTGCCCTATCTGCCGCGCCGACTATCGTGCTCGGTACGCAGCAGGCCGACAAACGCTATGCTGCGTTCTCCCAGGTGGTCATCAAGCCGTTCAGCGCACACACATTGTACGAGACCATACTACGCGTCGTGCAGAGCGGAATTTCCAAAGCAGAGGGAATGGACATGGCCGGTGCATCCAGCATCTCCCCTGCTCATCCGTTCGAAGGATACAAGGCGCTTCTCGTGGACGACAACAACGTGAATCTGATGTTCGGAGAAGAGATCCTCAGGGATCTGGGCTTCGAGGTTGCGAGAGCGACCAATGGCAAGAAGGCGATTGAGGCAGCGTTGCAGGGCCGTTTCGACGTGATCTTTATGGACTGCCAGATGCCTGTGATGGATGGCTACGAGGCCAGCGGCCATCTTCGGCGCATGATGGCGGATGGCGAGATTCACCGCGTGCCGATCGTTGCTTTGACAGCAAACGCCTTGAAGGGTGATCGTGAGAAATGCCTTGCAGCCGGCATGGACGCCTTCTTGAGCAAGCCGATCAGCACGGTCGATCTGCAGATGCTTCTAGACTCGCTGAAGGATTTCACATCCACCGCGGCGAAGAAGCAGCGTGTCCTGGCGGCGGTCAAAATTCCCTCGCATTCGCCCACGGCGACAGTCAAGGCACCCCTGCCCGGGTCATTGGAGCAGGATCTGGCAGCCGAGCTTCCAGGCACAACAACTGCCAGCTTCCGGCCCTCAGCGGCCCCTAAGGCCCAGTCTCCGGTGACTATAGAAGCGCCTCTGCTGAAAGGCTCTTCGGAGAATCCCGCTCCGGCTACGTCGCCGAAGGCAGCGCCAGGCATGGCCGCTCCTACGGCAGAGCAACCGCCTCTCCCGCGTTCCAAGATTCCCGTTATTGACCTGGCGGAATTTCAGAAAACAAAATCATCGATGAAAAAATTTGAAGTTCTTATTTCATTTTATTTGCAAGACACTTCCTCTTACATCGAAGACATCAAGAAGGCATTGGCCATGGCTCAAGTGGAGGATGCCATTATGCCCGCTCATACAATCAAGAGTTCAAGCCGCATTCTAGGAGCCAGTGCATTGGCCCTGCTGGCAGAAGAATTCGAAAAGCGCGCGCGCCTTGGTGGAGAGGCACAGATGAGGGAGCTGCAGGCTATTCGTGATCATATGGAGCGTGTCTTCACCGCGACGTCGGATGGCATCAAAAAACTGATGGATGACGGTAAGGGAATTGCTGCGGTTTGACGGAGAGGCGCTGGATCAACTGGCGGCCATCTTCTCGAACTGGACCGGGCTTGTGAAGCCGGGCGCGGAGTGGCGCCTGACAGGGCTGTAGAGACCATCAATGTGGCGGCCGATGGCCTGCTCGGCATCCTGATGTGTTTCAAACATGGTGCGCCAGACGAGTTCCGACGGGACTGTCAGGAATTTCGTGTAGGGCGGAGCGGTTGAACACGCTCAGGCCATGGCGCGGGTGAAACGCTCGCCGAACAGCACGGCGAACTGGGC
>NZ_JBHSCH010000117.1:0-6755 GCF_042651065.1 Teichococcus aestuarii | reverse complement strand
CGGCGCTGGCGCGGCGGCCGGACGACGCGGTGGCGCTGCGCAACCTGGGGCAGGCGCTGTGCGGGCTGGGGCAGGCGCTGGCGGCGCTGCCGGCGCTGCGCCAGGCCGTGGCGCTGGCACCGGAGGCCGCCGAGACGAAGCTGGCCCTGGCCCATGCCTGCCGCGAGGCCGGCGCCCTGCCCGAGGCCATCCGCATGGCCGAGGCGGCGCTGGCGCACCACGACCCGGACGTGGCGGGGCAGGCGCGCTTCCTGCTGGCGGCGCTGGCCGGCGCGCTGGCCCCGGAGCGCGCCCCCGCCGCCTATGTGCGCGACCTGTTCGACCAGTACGCGCCGCGCTTCGCGGCGGACCTCACCGGCCGGCTGGGCTACCGCACCCCGGCCGCCCTGGCGGCGCTGCTGCGCGACTCGGGGCTGGCGCCGGAGCCGGTGGCGGATGCGCTCGACCTCGGCTGCGGCACCGGCCTTTCCGGCCTGGCGCTCGCGCCCTTCGCGCGGCGGCTGGAGGGGCTGGACCTCTCGCCGCGCATGCTGGCCGAGGCGGCGCGCCAGGGCTGCTACGCCGCCCTGCACGAGGCGGACCTGCTGGACTTCCTGCCCCGCCACCCCGCCGCCTGGGACCTGATCGCCGCCGCCGACGTGCTGAACTACCTGGGCGACCTCGGCCCCGCTTTGGCGGCACTGCGGGCGGCGCTGCGGCCGGGCGGGCTGGCGCTGTTCAGCGTCGAGCTGGCCGAGGGGGAGGCGGGCGGGGAGGGGCCCTACGCGCTCGGCCCCGGGCTGCGCTACCGCCACGCCCTGCCGGCGCTGCGCGCCACCTGCGCCGCCGCCGGCCTGGCCGGCGTGGCGGAGCGGCGGGACGTGCTGCGCCAGGAGCAGGGCGCGCCGGTCGACGGGGTGCTGATGCTGCTCCGCCGCGCCTGACCGGCGGAGTTGAACGGCGCCCCCGCCCCTCAAGCCCCTGTTAACTTCCTGCACCGCAGATTGAGCCACCGTCACCACCGACGGTGACAGGGGACGAGACCGGCCCCGCCAGCAGGAGCAAGACCGGAATGTGTTGAAGCCCCGCACCCATGGGCGCGGCATCGGCGGCTTTCGCCTGCGGCCCGGAGCTTTCCCCTCACATGCCCGGTGCCATCCGCCCGGGTTCCGAAGGACCGCTGTTCATGTCCACGCTTGTGCTCGAACTGCGCCAGGGCGACCTGCTGGTCGTCAACGGCGCCCCGCTGCGCTTCCGCAACCGCGCCCGGGTGGAGCTGACCAGCCGCGCGCGGTTCCTCTTCGGCAAGCAGATCATGACTCCCGAGGCCGCCGACACCCCGGCCAAACGCATCTACTTCGCGCTGCAGACCGCCTATATCGGCAATGAGGAGGAGCGCGAGCGCGGCCTGGAGCTGGCACGCGATCTGATCGCCGAATTCCAGAGCATCACCACCTCGGCCCTGGTGCGCGAGATGCTGGAAAGCGCCTTGGTCCTGGCCCAGCAGGACGAGTGCTACCAATCGCTGAAGCTGGTCCGCCGCGTGATGCAGCACGAGGATGCCGTGTTGCGCGCCGCCGCCGAGCCGCCCACCCGCGCCCATCCCGTGCCGCCATCCGGCGAAGGGGCGGGAGCCATGGCGTGATGCCGCTCGGCCAGACGATCGCCACGGGGGGCGCATCCCTGGCGGAAAGCCGCGCGGCCGAGGCCGAGGCCTTCCGCGCGGCGGTGTCCCGCCTGCGCCAGGCGCGGGCGGGCGGGGTCGGCCGGCGCGCCGCGGCGGTGCGTGCCACGCGCCGGCTCTGGCAGGCCGTGCTGTTGGCGGTGTGCAGCCCGGCCTGCCCCTTGCCGGATGCCCTGCGGGACGGCTTCGGCCTGCTCGGCAGCGCCGTGCTGCGGGAGCTGGAGCGGGAGCAGCCCGACCTGGACTTCCTGATCATGGTCAATGAGCAGGTCGTGGCGGGCCTCGCCACCTATCACTGAGCACGCCTCCGCGGGCATGCAGCCCAGCCCGCCCGGAGGGGTCTCAGCCGGCCTGCCAGCGCAGCCGCCGCAGCAGCCACTCGCGGTAGGCCAGCACGGCATCGGCGGCGGGGCAGAGCGGCGCGATGGTGGCGCGCGCCTCGGCGCCCACCAGGGCGGGGGCCGTGGTCTCCGCCGGCTGCTTCGCCTCATCCTCCTGCCAGAGCAGGGCGGCGCGCCGCCACGCGGCGACGACATCGGCCGAGGTGAGGCCGGGCAGCATCAGCGCCGCGCGCAGCCGCAGCGCCGCGAAGCCCGCCTGTGCCGCCGCCAGCGGCGCCGGGCGGATGGCGGGCAGGGCGCTGGCCGCCGGCACCTCCGGGTTCTCCCGCCGGCCGGGCGTGTCCAGCTCCAGCCAGGGGAGCAGGCGCTGGCGGTCCGCCTGGGCGGCGGCGGCGGGAGCGGCGATCACCATGGCATCGGCCACGCCCTGAGCCAGGGCAGCGGCCGCCGCGCCGCCGGCGATGCCGAACACCGGGATGGCGGGCAGCCCGAGCAGGTCCAGCGCCAGCAGGGCGGCCGCTTCCGGCGCGTCGGGGCCCGGCAGCGCCAGCCGCAGCGGCCGCGCGGCGGTGGGCGCGAGGACGCCCCGCCCGGCCAGCACCGCCCCCTGCCAGGAGACGCAGAGCGGCAGCCAGCCCTCAGGCTGGAACTGGGCGCGGCTTTCCCCCACCAGCCGGGCATGCGCGGCCAGGCCGGGCAGCACGAGCAGGGTGCGGCCGTCGCCCGCCTCCAGCGTGGCGAAGCGGTTGGCGGCGGTGACGCCGTCCGGCCCGCCCAGCGTGACGGTGCGCAGCGCCACGGCGTGCGGCAGGCCGCGCTCCAGCGCCGCCGCCACCCCGCGCGCCCATTGCGCCGCCGCGCCGCCCTCGGGGCCGGGCAGCAGCAGGGTGGCGCTGTCCGGGGCCAGGGAAGCGGGAACCGGAGAGGCGGGAGCCAGGGCGGCGGCGCCCGGCTGGGGCTGGGCGCGCAGCGGCGGGGCCAGGGCCGGCATCAGCGCCGCCGCGCCGGCCAGCCGCAGCCAGGCCCGGCGGCCGCGCGGCGCGCCGCCCTGTGGCGGTGCCGGGAAGGGGGAGTGGATGCCGCGCCCCGCCATGCCGCTCAGTCGTCGTAGGTGGCCAGGGTCTCGACCGGCACGTCGACGCGGGCGCGGCCGTTGAGGAAGCGCAGCTCGATCAGCGTCGCCGCCGCCGGCACCTCGGCGCCGGCCTTGCGCAGCAGCTGGATGGCGGCGGCCATGGTGCCGCCGGTGGCCAGCAGGTCGTCCAGCAGCACCACCCGCTCGCCGGGGCGCAGCGCATCGGCCTGCATCTCGATGCGGTCCTTGCCGTATTCGAGGTCGTAATCATAGCCGATGGTGGCGCCCGGCAGCTTGCGCGGCTTGCGCAGCATGATGAAGCCGAGACCGAGCTCCAGCGCCATCGGCGCCGCCATCAGGAAGCCGCGGCTCTCGATGCCGGCCAGCAGGGTCGGCCGGTAGGGGCGGATGATCTCGGCCAGCCGGTCCATCGCCCCGCGCCAGGCCGGGCCGTCCCGCAGCAGGGTGGAGATGTCGTAGAACAGGATGCCCGGCTTCGGGAAATCCGGCACGCCGCGGATATGCGCCTTCAGGTCGAAATCCTGGGTGCCCGAGGAAGTGCCGGAGGCGGGGGTGAGGCCGTTGTCAGGCATCGGGGTCTTTCAGTCAGCAGGAGGGGGCGGGCTGGGTGGCCCGGCCGGTCGCGGCGGAGACTAGGCGCCCCGGCCCGCCGCTGCAACGCAAGCCGCATGACGGGATGCTGCCGGGGCCGCCGGATCGAGGCTTGGCGAAGCGGCGGCGGCCTGCCAAGAGCAGATTCATGCCGCGCATCCTTCTGGCCTGCCTCGCGGGCTTCTGTTTCCTCGCCCTCTACCTGGTCGTGGTGCTGCGCATCGCCGACTGGATGCTGGGCCTGCACTGGGCGCTGCAGGTGCCCTTCTTCGTGCTGGCCGGCCTCGCCTGGGTGTTTCCCATCCGCGCCCTGATGTTCTGGGCGGCGCGGCGGCCGCGCTGAGGCGGGCAACGGCCGGGAGAAGGCCCCGGGCGGACCGCGCCGCCCGGGAGCCGGAGCCTGCGGCGCCGGTCAGAAGGCGCGGCTGAGCGTCACCATCGCCCGCGCATCGCACAGCTTGGTGCCGGCGAAGCACTCGGCCTTGGAGAGGTTGGTGTCGTAGTAGCCGACCGTCAGGGCGAAGCCCGCCACCACCTCGCGCGACAGCGCGACGGACCAGTTGGCGTAGTCCGGCGCGCCGTAGCGCGGGTTCTTGTCGATCCACTGGTAGCCGTAGCGGCCGGCCAGGGTGACATCGAGCGGCAGGCTGACATCGGCGCCGCCCTCCAGGTAGATGGCCGAGCCGGCCTCGAAGTAGAAATCGGGCGAGTAGGCCAGGGCGCCGACGAACTTCACCGCGTCCAGCGTGTAGCTCGCCTTCGCGACCGCCTCGACGTAGTTGTAATCGTAGCTGCCATCGGGCTTGTCGTAGCCCGGATAGGTGTAGAACACCCCGCCCAGATCCAGGTTCACCGGGCCGAGCGCGAAGCGGTAGCCGGCCAGCAGGTCCAGCTCCTGCCGCGCATTGCTGCCGGGGAAGGTGACGTTGCTGGCGAAGGCGCCGGCATAGAGGCCCGTCTCGTGCTGCACGTCGAGGGTGAGCGAGGCGGCCGGCCGGTTGCGCGTCTGCGAGATGCCGCGGAACAGGTAGTCCGAGGCAATGGCGGGCGTGGCCGTCACGGTCAGGCCGGCGCTCTCGATCGTGGTCTGCGCGGCGGCGGGCAGGCTCAGCGGCAGGATGCCCAAGGCGAGGGCAGCGGCGGAGGCCAAAGGAGACTTCATGGGCAGGTCCCCTCCAGCCGGAAGCCTCGTGCTTCCGGCGGTAACCGGTGCCTTAGCAAAATGTGTGCAACTTTGATGACGTCGGCGCCGCCCTGCGGCGGAATCGGAAAGCCCCGCCGGCCGTCTCCCGGATGGGAGGGGCAGGCGGGGCTTTCCCCGGCCGGATCATTTGGTCGGAGCGAGAGGATTCGAACCTCCGGCCCCTGCGTCCCGAACACAGTGCTCTACCAGGCTGAGCTACGCTCCGTCGTTCCGGCCGGCGCGTCCTCTCGGGCACGGCGCGGCGTATAGCGGCAGGCGCGGGTGCCAGCAAGGGCAGCCGGGCCGTGGCGGAGAAGAAAAAGTCACTTTTCTGCCGCGCCGGTCATGCTGTGATGCGCGCGGGACCGACGACGGAGGGACACAGGACATGCGGATGAGACAGGCAGGGCTGGCCTGCGCGGCGCTGGCGGTGGCGGCGCTGGCGGGCGCCTGGCAGGCCGCTCCGGCCCTGGCCCAGGCGGGCGCGGCCAGCGGCACGGCAGGCGATGTGGTGGCCGAGCGCAAGGCCGGGCTGAAGCAGATGGCCGGGCATCTGGAGGCCATCAAGGGCATCCTCGATTCGCGCGGCGCGCTGGAGCCGGTGGCCGGGCGCGCCACCGAGATGCAGCGCTTCTTCGAGGGTTTCCCCGCCCGCTTCCCGCCCGGCAGCGACACGGGCGACACCCGTGCCCTGCCCGCCGTGTGGTCGGACCGCGCCGGGTTCGAGCGCGCCAGCGCCAACATGGTGGCCGCCCTCGGCAAGCTGCGCGACGCGGCGGCCGCGGGCGATGCCGGCGCCACCGCCACGGCCTTCCGCGAGGCGGGCGGCACCTGCGGCGCCTGCCACCGCAACTACCGCGCCCGCTGAAGGCGGCGTGGGAGGGCGCTTCCCCGGCGCCCGCCCTTAGCCGAGGCCGGCGATGAGCCAGACCGCCGCCACGGCCAGCGCCAGCAGCAGCGCGCCCCGCAGCGGCGGGGCGATGCGCGGCGCCGTGGCGGCCAGGGGCGCGGGCAGCCACTTGCTGCCGGTCAGCATCGGCCGCACCAGATCCTGCCCCTTCACCAGCGCGTAGAGGCCGACCACCAGCACGTGCAGCGCCGCCAGCGCCAGGATCACGTTGAAGTTGCGGATGTGCAGGAAGGTCATCCAGTCGCTGACGGCGGCGGGGGCGTGCGCCGCGAGCGGGCCGCGGGTAAGGATCAGGTCGTCGGCGAAGAGGCCGCTCACCGCCTGCAGCAGCAGCACGGCCAGCAGCGCCAGCACCATCCAGCCGCCGGCGGCGTTGTGGCCCAGCTCGGTGTCCGGCGCGCGCCGGAAGAGGTGGCGCAGATGCGACAGCGCCGCCAGCGGCGAGCGCAGGAAGCGCGAGAAGCGTGCCGTGTCCGACCCCACCACGCCCCAGCCGGCACGGAACAGCAGCAGCGCCAGGATGGCGTAGCCGCTGGTCATGTGCAGATCCATCCGCCCCGTCTCCGCCGTCCACCAGGACAGGCCGAGCAGGCCGACGATCAGCCAATGGGTCAGCCGCACCCAGCCATCCCACACCTGCACGCGAATCCGTGTCTCGTTGCGCATCGCAGCCTTGCTCCCGTGGCCTGTGGCGGGGCAGCATTCAGCAATTCGCCGGTCCCTCCCCGCAAGGGGGCCGGGAGAGGGGCGGCGCCCCGGCTGCGGGAAGAATGCGGGATCGCCAGGTGATGCGAGCATGACGGATCGGACACGCCTGTCCCTGCTGGGGGTGGCGGGGGCCGCGCTGGGCGGCGGCCTGGCCGGGTGGCTCATGGTCGCCGCGCCCTCGTCCGGCCCGTCATGGCCCGCCGCCTGGTTCGCCCCGCCGGCGCCGGCGCCCCTGTCCGGCGCGGCGCCGGCCCCGGCGGCGG